>JAKLEF010000200.1 GCA_022703195.1 Candidatus Fermentibacterota bacterium
AGCAGTAAATGTCCCTGGACGCTCACGCCGGTGTTGGCCTGGCGATCCAGATGTCCCGACGTGCTGTTGTGCCATTTCACCGCGCCGGTCCGCGCGTCGAGAGCATAAAGGTACGTGCCGTCGTAGTTGGCGATCCCGGCGGCCCGGGAACACACCGGTGTGAAGCAGGGAGTCTTCATACTCCTGTTCTGCCCTTCCTCCGATCCCGACTCTCTCATCGATTCCCAGATCGACGCCGGCAGGCCGTCGGCGGCCCTGAAGACGGTGCCTGTGCTCGGATCCAGCGCGCCCCAACGCCCTGAGCGGTGTGCTTCCACGATCACATGACCGCTGTAGGCATGATCGAGATCGAACAGATAGGCGAGGCGGCACGGATATCCATCGACCTGGGACAGCACGCATGCGACTCTAGCCACATCCGTGCACCAGTCGGATCTCCTTTCGACTATCTCTTCCTCTGTCCCACCGATCCGGATCGCATCCAAGCATTGTTCCGCGCCGTCGCCCAGTCCCATCGTGAACTCCGCGATCGCTTCCAGTCGTTGTTCGACATCGAAAGCCCGGCTGCAGATCGAATCCAGGATCGCCTCGATCCTCGGCCTCGATCTCCCGGCGTATCGTACTTCCAGCGGCGTGAACGACGAATAGAGGACTTCTGCCGTCTCGGAACACAACTTGACCATGCCTGCAGCAAGCACGCGGTCGACGCTGCCGGGAGCGTGCGCGTCGTGCTCCATCATGACCCGGTACGCGCCATCGATAGCGCCTGCCCCGGTGAAATCTGCCAGATCCATCTCTCTCACCCCTGCTGAAGGACTGTGAACGGAAGCCTGATCTGCCATCATCGTCCCGCACAATCCGTTCAACCCGGTTTTCAACATCGAGGCCCTGCATAATCACGTCAAGGAAGGACTGCATGGTGTATCTTGATCCGCACCCCTGTCATGGTCTCGTTGGAGGGACTCGATTGATCGACCTCCAACGGGATGCTCTCCGGAGCTCCATCCGAGAGCATCATCTCCGAAGAGGCCGTTCTCCGACACACGCAGAAGCCTGATATCGGGGCAGCCCGTCCCCGGAGCTATCTCTGGCAGGCCGGACAGAAGTAGCTGGCGCCGCCGAGGTACTGGATACGCACTACCGTGGAGCCGCATCGGGGGCAGGGCCGGCCGGCCGCCTTCTGCTCATCGACAAGCTCGCGCAGGTACCCCTCGGTGAACCCGGGATCCACAGGGGTCGTCCTCATGCCGCGGATGTACTGGTGGTCGTTCTCGGCGCCGTCCTCGAAGAGCCCCATCGCGCCCCACATCCGGGTGGTCATCGAGAGTGCCGAACCGTCCTCGAACTCGAGCAGGAGGTGGTACTTCGCAGGCCGTGCGACGCCTTCGGGATGGTAGAGCAGTCTGCCGCCGCACTCGCCGAACACGAGCATGCGCCTCGGGCCGAGCGGGAGGAAGATCCAGCGGCCCCGGGCGGCCGCACGGCCGGATTCTAGGCCCTGCGTCATCCCCGCGAATTCGTCATGGGTCCGGTTGTACCAGACGAACTTGTGAGGCGAGTTGCCCAAAAGGCCCGCCTGGACAACTTTCCCGGCGACCGATTCGCACATCTGACGTGTCAGCGTGAGGGTCTCAGGCAGCTCGAACATCGTCACTCCATCCGGTCCGGTTCAACGGTCACGACTGGAGACACCACGGATACACTGTGCCATATCTCGCCCACAGATGCACCCCGCCAGGAATGCGCAGGGGCATCACGAAAGCCCTTTCGCGCGACGTCCGTGACGCGTGATGCACTTCACGGTTCCGGTTCGATGGGATGCAGCATCCACAGGTTCGGGTCCTCGTACCTTCCCAGGTCTCTCTCGCGGTCGATCGAAACGGGCTGGAGGGCGCCGGGCACGATGTAGGGCCCGGTCTCCGGGAACTCCATCCCCGTCCACTCCTCCCACTCGCCGACCGATCCTTCGACGGTAAGCGTGTTCGGCGCGACGCAGAGCGGCACGGCTCCGAGACGACGGTGCACGCGGATCCAGGGGTCGAAGGGGGAACCGTCGGCTCTCTCCCAGTCGACATAGCGCTCGAAGGGTGCAAGCGGGTAGCGGCTCTTCCACGTGGGCCGCACCGGCGCTATCAGGCTTCCGCATGACAGACAGCGTGCAAGAGCCCTCATCTCCTCCACCAGGATGCCGCTCAGGCCGCAACCTCGATGTCCGGCATCAACCATCGCCGCGAGAGCGGAGAGGGAGTCGGGCTTCCTGCCGCGCTCTGCGTCGCTTTCTGCCCGGAGGAGTACGTCGTCGATCGTGGAGGGCAGGTCGGACGGGCTGCCGTCCCAGACAAGGGGGACGGTGTGGCCCGCGGCGATCAGCTCGCCGGCCGGGCCGCACAGCAGGATCTGATACCGGGGGAAGGCATCGAACAGCAGGTGCCAGCGGGAGACGTTGCCGTGGAGCAGGAAACGCGGCCATGACCCGGCGCTGAGCTGATCGATCCGGTCTCTGAGCTCAGGCCTCCGATCGAGGGTGCTGACCGTGAAGTCGGTCACGCCGGCCCGCAGAAGAGAGAGCACCTGCTGATCTTCGTCCCCTTCACCCAGGCTCCGATCTCCCCGCGGTAGCGGGCGATGCTGGCGCCCCCGGCATGGGCCTTCAGCGCCTCGTCGTCCCTGTAAAGCTCGAAGAGGTAGATCCTAGCCGGGTCGTCGGAAGGGACCATGATCTCGAACTGGAGCGTTCCGGGCTCACCGGCCAGGCACCTCGCCCGGTGAGCTGCCAGGGCATCGAGGACGTTCTCCCTCGACCCGGGAGAGCACTCGATCTCGACGTTCAGGGCGACCCTGTCCATTCCTCCTCCTCGATTCCGTTCGCAGCCCGCGGCTTCATCCGGAGAGCACCACCCCGCCGATGAATGCCGCCCACAGACCGCCCATCGTGATGACGAGCCCGAGCAGCCATACGAGTGCCGTCCTGCCCGGCGGGGCGTCGAGATTCACCGTCCCGGGATCGCCGGGCTTGTAGAAGACCTGGATCGAGCCTCCGGGATGCAGATCCCCGAGACGCCTCCTCGCCTCCGCCCCGGAGGAGAGGATGTCCTCGTGAGGGCCTTCGGTCTCGTACCGCACCCCGTCGACGTAGTAGGAAACCCTGCTGTAGATGCGGTATCCATCCTCCGGATCCCTCGGCACGACGCGTATGGTGCTGCCTTCGAGAGTCCCGCGCGTGACCGACCTCATCCGCGACTCGCTCGCGCCCTTCCAGGTGAGGCCGACCCCGATCGCGAACATGAGAGGAGTGAGCGCCAGCCCGACGATGCCGGAGGAGCCGGGGATGGAGTCCAGTTCCGAGGCGAACCCTGCGAAACCCGTCGAGACGAGTATCCGGTGCCCGGCGGCGAGGCCCAGTATCAGGGATGCCGCCGCCAGAGGGACTGTCGCGCCGACCATCAGCATCAGCATCCGCCTGTTGGTCATCAGCCCCTCCCCGGGGTCAGACTACTCTCGGAACCGTGCTTGCAATTTCCTGCGGTCCATGATGTTGAAGCCATGGTCATTTTACAGGTTATCGACTGAAGAAAACTGCACTTCGCAGAGGCCCTGCAATTCGGTGTTCACGAACAGGCCCGATAAGGAAGATACTGGCGAAAAGCCACCCGATGTCCGTCCAGACGGCATTTCACGAGTAGCCTGACCCCGTTCCATCCGTCGCTGGAAGGCGGACTCACCCGCTCACCGCCGGCTTCCGACGACCGTGAACATCTCGATCTCGCGATCCTGCCACTTCTGGCGGTGCCGTGTGATGGTGACTTCCGGGAAACCCGCGATCCCGAGGAACTCGGCGATAAGGCCGGGAGAGAGCCGCCACCAGGTATCGACCGGTTCACGCCGCCTCGCATCGGGAAGGAAGTACAAAGGCCTGATCCCCAGATAACCACCGATCCGGTCGAACACACGGCACTTCAGCCCCGGGCGCATGTCGGTCACTACGATCGACTCGCCGACATGGCCGGACAGGCGCTGGAGGGCCAGGGACGGATCCCTGAGATGGAGCAGGATTGAGCCCATCGTGGCTATGTCGAACTCCCCGGCGTCTTCGGGCATGTCGTAGACTGAACCG
>JAKLEF010000201.1 GCA_022703195.1 Candidatus Fermentibacterota bacterium
TTCAACTTCACCCCCGAGCCCAGGAGGGGATACAGGATCGGCGTCCCGTCGCCGGGCGGATACTCCGAGCTCCTCAATACGGACGCCTTCGAGTACGGCGGGTCGGGTGCCGGCAACATGGGCGGCAGGGAGTCCGAACCAGTGCCCGCGCACGGCATGCCATGCTCGCTCGTGCTCACTCTCCCGCCCCTGTCCGCGATCTTCCTCTCCCCCGCCGGTCCGCGGGGCCGGCCGTGAGCCCGCGGGAGGCCCACAGATGCGCGGCACCGCCGGGCCGAAGGCCTGGACCGGGATACTGCTCGCCGACCTCAGGTTCCCTGGCGCGCACACTCTGAAGGAGCGAAGGGGCGACCTGGTCTCCATCCGTGACAGGCTGAGGGCGCTCGGCTTCTCGGTCGCCCAGACGGGCCCCCCCGACATGCCGGGCAGGGCGTGGCTCGCGGCCTCCTGCACCGCAGGAACTCCCGGCGCGGTCGAATCCCTGCTCTCGCGGGCCGAATCCATTATGCTGCAGGGTTGCGTGGAGGTCGGCTCCATCGAGACAGGGGTCTGCCTGTTCGATCCATCCCCGGAGGACTGCACATGAGATCACTCAGGAGGGAACTCTGGTTCGAGATCCCGGCCAGGCGCGGCTTCGTCGACATCACCGACCGGGTGGAGGAGGCTGTCGCCGAGAGCGGGGTGTCGGAAGGGCTCTGCCTCGTCAACGCCATGCACATAACCGCCAGCGTGTTCGTGAACGATGCCGAACCCGGCCTCCACAGGGACTTCGACGACTGGCTCGAGGCTCTCGCCCCGCACGAGCCCGTGTCCTCATACCGGCACAACAGGGGCGAGGACAACGCCGACGCGCACCTCAAGAGGCAGATCATGGGGCGGGAGTCGGTGCTCGCGATCACCGGAGGCGCCCTGGACCTCGGGCCCTGGGAGCGTGTCTTCTACGGTGAGTTCGACGGCAGGCGCAGGAAGCGCGTGCTCGTGAAGATAATAGGCGAATGAGACCCAGTTCGGAGGAGGTGGGGCATGCCTGAAGGCAGCGTGTTCCTCTACCTTTCAGATCTGCTCGGGAGGAGGGTCAGGTCCTCGGACGGTTCCTTCTCCGGCAGGCTCGTGGACCTGGTGGCCTCGTTCTCCGAGAAGTTCCCGGAGATAGAGGCTGCGATCTTCTCGACCCGCCGCGGCAGGAGGACCATCCCCATGGATGCGCGGCTCTGCGGGGCGCTGCTCTCGGGCGGGATCATGGAGGGCGGAGCCTCTGACGCCGTGCCTCCCTCCGACCCCGGCTGGCAGCATCTCCGCAGGGTGCTGCTGGACAAGCAGGTGGTGGACGTCAAAGGAGCCAAGGTGGTTCGCGTCAACGACATCCATCTCCTCGCCCACTCCGGCCGGATGTTCCTGGTGCATGTCGACATCGGCCTTACCGGGCTCGCCAGGCGCCTCGGGATGGGCGGCGGGCTGTCGAAGGCCATCGCCGCCCTCGGCGGGAAGGCCAAGGACGAGCTGGTCTCCTGGCGCTTCGTCCAGCCGCTCCCCGCGGCGGGCAACGAGCCGGTGAAGCTGACTCTCAGGCAGGAGCAGCTCAGGCAGCTCCATCCCGGAGAACTGGCGGACATCATCGAGGAGCTGGATCCGGGCGAGAGGCTTGCCATGGTGCGCTCGTTCGAAACCCCGCAGGTGGCAGACGTGCTGGAGGAGGCGGAGGAAGCCGTCCAGGCAGCCATCATATGCGATCTCGACTCGGCCACCGCGGCCGACATCCTCGAGGAGATGGAGCCGGCGGCGGCCGTGGACATAGTGGGGATGCTTCCCGAGCACACCCAGCAGGACATCATGGCCGAGATGGAGGACACCGACAGGGCCCTGATAGAGAGGCTCTCCCGGGCCGGGGAGGACACGGCGGCCTCCCTGATGACGGTCGAGTACCTGTCCTGCCCGGTGGGAGCAACCGTCGGAGAAGCAGTCGGGATTCTGTCCGGGAACGCAGCCGGGGTTCAGTTCATCGGCTACATGTACTGCCTCGAGCCAGAATCGGGACGGCTCTCGGGGGTCCTGTCCCTGCGGACCCTGCTCTCCTCCCCGCCCGAAACCCCGGTGGCGGGGCTGATGAACCGCAGGCTGACCTCCCTCTCGCCCGACGACGACCTCGACCGCGTTGCCGAACTGTTCATGAAGTTCAGGCTGCACGCCCTGCCCGTGGTGGACGGATACGGGGCGATGGAGGGCATAGTGGCTTTCGAGCATGCTTTCGACGAGCTGCTCCCGAGGCTTGCGCGGCTTGCGGGCTGAAGCCGGGGGGGAGCCTCGCAGGCCGGGCCTCCTGAGGAGGGCGGCCCTCTTCCTGGCCGTGATGGGCCCCGGCATCATCACGGCCAACGTGGACAACGACGCGGGAGGCCTCGCAACCTACAGCCAGGCCGGGGCCCAGTTCGGCCTGAGGCTCCTGTGGCTGATGATCCCGATCACGATCTTCCTCGTCATGGTCCAGGAGATGGTCAACAGGATGGGAGTGGTCACCGGCAGGGGCCTGTCGGACATGATCCGCGAGAGGTTCGGCGTCAGGGTGACCTTCTCTCTCATGCTGCTGATCCTGGCCACGAATTTCGCCAACATCACCGCGGAGTTCGCCGGCATCGCCTCGGCCGGCCAGATCCTCGGTCTGCCGCCTCCGGTGGCGATCCCGGTCTGCACCGCGCTGGTTTGGCTGCTGGTGACGAAGGCCAGCTACAGGATCGTCGAGAGGGTGTTCCTGGTGGCGTGCGTCTTCTACCTGGCCTATCCCCTGACGCTCTTCATCATGCGGCCCGATCTCCCGGCCATCTCGAGGGCCTTCGTGCAGCCGGACCTCGACCTCTCGGGGCCGTTCGTGGTCATGGCGGTGGGGCTGATCGGCACGACGATAGCTCCCTGGATGCAGTTCTACCAGCAGGCCTCCGTGGCCGAGAAGAACATCCCGGTGAAGGACTACGCCTATTCCAGGCTGGACACCGTCCTGGGATGCATCGTGGTGAGTCTCGTGGCCTCCTGCATCGTGATAGTCTGCGCCGGTGAGCTGCACGCCTCGGGCATCCCCGTGGAGAGCGCAGCCGACGCGGCACGGGCCCTCGAGCCCCTCGCCGGAAGGCTCAGCTCCTACCTGTTCGCCTTCGGGCTCCTGAATGCGTCGGTATTCGCGGCGAGCATACTCCCCCTCTCGACTTCCTACACGATATGCGAGGCATTCGGATGGGAGTCCGGGGTCGGCAGGGACTTCAGGTCCGCCCCGCAGTTCTACGTGCTCTACACGGCGCTACTCGCGCTAGGGGCTGGCTCGATGCTCATCCCGGGCATCCCGTACATGAAGGTGATGTTCTGGTCGCAGGTCGTGAACGGACTGGTGCTGCCCGTCGTGCTCGTCTTCATGCTCATCCTGGTGAACGACTCCTCGCAGATGGGAAGCCACGTCAACGGCAGGCTCTACAACGCGATCTGCATCGCAGTGATAGCCCTGTTGGCGGCCGTGAGCCTCGCTATGCCCGTCGCCCTGCTCGTGCGCTGACTGCCTGGAACACGGAGGCGGGGTTCCGGTATAATGCGGAGAGAAGATCACAGGGCCGATCCCGGAGGGTGAAGTGGCAGTCAGGCTGGTAAAGGGTCGACAGAAGGTCAGGGACGAACGGACCGATTCCGAGCTGATGATCTCCCTGTGCAAGGGCGACGAGGCCGCGTTCTCCGAGGTGATCAGGAGGTTCCAGGGTCCGGTCTACTCCCTCCTCATCAGGATGCTCGGAAACGAGGACGACGCAGAGGAACTGCTCCAGGTCACGTTCTGCCGGGTCCACCAGTACAGGGACCACTACGATCCCGAGCGCCCCCTGGTGACCTGGATCTTCACCATAGCGAGCAACCTGGCGAAGAAGGAGTGGAGGAGGAGGTCCCACTGGATGCAGGTCCCCGAGGACTCGGTGAACCTGACGAGCCCAGTTGCGACCACCCCCCATTACGAATCGGGGAGGCGCGAGCTCCGGGCCTCCCTCGAAGAGGCCATCAACAGGCTCCCCGTACACTACCGCGAACCGTTCCTGCTGCGCGAGGATCAGCAGCTAACCTACGAAGAGATCT
>JAKLEF010000202.1 GCA_022703195.1 Candidatus Fermentibacterota bacterium
CGACGGACCGCCGGTGATCGCATGGGACGGGAGGGACGAGGGGGGACGTATGGTTCCGGCCGGCCTCTACCTGGCCCGTGGGGTGACCGCCTCCGGAGACGCGAAGACGTGCCGCGTGGTCGTGGCCGATGACGGGACGCGGCAAGGGCGAGGAGGGGGCGGGGCGGGTTGACCGGCCGGCGGGCAGCGCGGCAGCCGTGGGTGCGCGCCGCAGCCTGGACGATGACGCTGGCGTGGGTCTGCGTCCTCGTGCAGTCCTGCGACCATGGAGGCGGTCCGGTCAAGCCGCCTCCCGAGGACCGGCGTGTGCACCGGGTCCCGCAGGAGTACGCGCGGATCGTGGATGCGCTTTCGGCCGCGGGCGACGGCGACACCGTTCTCGTGGACAAGGGGCGCTACATGCCGACGAGCGCCACGGTCCTGGACTTCCAGGGCAAGGCGGTGCGCCTGATCTCCCGTTGCGGTCCGGACAGCACGGTTCTGGAGTGGAGCGACAGCCTGGAGCTAGCCCGGATTTCTCACCAGAAGTAGTCGCATCGGGCGGACTGATTCGTTAGAAGGGTGTTGTCGAAGCACCTACTACGGATCAGGAGGCCGCCCGATGCAGACAGACTGTACCGCCGTTCAACTCGAGTTCCAAGGCCTGGGTCGTCGTCGGGTAGAGGCGGCTTTCGACGCCGGCCACGTGACCAGCGATGCCGGCAGCCTTCTTCTCCGCGAGGTCGCCCTGGCCACCAAGATGATGGAGCGCGTGGGTGGCTGCTTCCAGGATGCCCGGGATCCCTCTCGGATCGAGCACGATCTCGCCAGCTTGGTCGCCCAGCGGATCTACGGGTTGGCCCTGGGTTACGAGGATCTGAACGACCACGACCATCTTCGCTCCGATCCCCTGCTGGCGGTCTTGGTGGGGAAGCTGGATCCGACGGGTCAGGGCCGATCTCGGACCCGGGACCGGGGTTGTGCCTTGGCCGGGAAGAGCACGCTGAACCGATTGGAGCAGACGCCGCAGGGAGACCAAGATCGGTATCGCCGGATGAGCTTCGACTCCGGGAAGCTGGACCGGCTCTTGGTGGATCTCTTTCTGGAGTCCTACGATCATCCACCGCGCCAGATCATCCTGGACCTGGATGCGACGGACGACCCGGTGCACGGGACTCAAGAAGGCCGGTTCTTCCACGGGTACTACGGGCACTACTGCTTCCTGCCACTCTACGTCTTCTGCGAGGAGCATCTGCTCTTGGCCCGCCTGCGTCCTTCGAACATCGACGCCTCGGCGGGGACGGTGGAGGAGCTGACGCCCATCATCGAGCGGATCTGGGAGCGTTGGCCACAGACGCAGATCGTGCTGCGGGCCGACTCCGGGTTCGCCCGCGAGGAGATCATGGCTTGGTGCGAGGCGAACGGGATCGACTTCGCCTTCGGGCTGGCCAAGAACTCCCGCCTGATCCGCAAGCTGGCCCGCGAGTCGAAGCAGGCGCGGAAGTGGTTTGCCCGAACGGGACGCGCCAGCCGCTGCTTCCGGGACTTTTCTTATCGAACCCTGAACAGCTGGAGCTGTTCGCGGCGGGTCGTGGGCAAAGCCGAGCATCTCGAGAAGGGAAGCAACCCCCGCTTCGTCGTGACCTCGCTGAAGAGTGTTCCGGCGAAGGCGCTCTACGAGGACCTCTACTGCGCCCGCGGGGAGATGGAGAACCGCATCAAGGAGCAGCAGCTCGATCTCTTCGCCGATCGCACCAGCGCGGCGACCATAAGATCCAACCAGCTCCGCCTCTACTTCTCCAGCCTGGCCTACGTGCTCTTGCAGTACCTCCGTCAGGTCGGACTCCGCGGGACCGAACTGGCCCGCGCCCAGTGTGGAACCATCCGACTCAAGCTTCTCAAGATCGGGGCGCTCGTCTCGGTCAGCGTCCGGCGGGTTCGGCTGCGCATGGCCAGCGGGTATCCCTACGCCCAGCTCTTCGCGCAGGTCTTGGACAATCTGAGACACGGCTTGAGCCCCGGCTGAGCTTCGCGACCGGTCGCTACGCCCCAACGCCTGATCCGTTCCTGCACCCTGGGGAGAGACTGCCCCGGATCCCCGTTCCCAGGTCGAGATCGTCGCGAGTCGCGGCACTCCGGGGCGAGTCGACCAGGCACGGACGAACGAAAAGCGTTCCGGAAGGGATCATGACCCCCAGAACGCCCCTCGAACGACTTCGCGCCACGCGTGGTGAGATATCCGGGCTAGCCCGGATATCTCACCAGAAGAAGTAGCAACGGGCGGGCTGATTCGTTAAAAGGATGTTATCGAAGCACCTAAACGAATCAGGAGACCCGCCCGATGCAGACAGACTGTACTCCCATCCAGCTCGAGTTCCAAGCCCTTGGTCGCCGTTCCGTTGAGGCCAAGTTCGACGCCGGCCTGGTCACCTCGGACGGTGGCGGTCTCCTCCTGCGCGAGTCGGCTCTGGCCATGGGAATGATGGAGCGGGTCGCGCTATGCTTCCAGGACTTCCGGGACCCAAGTCGACGCGAGCACGATCTGCGGACGCTGGTCAGCCAGAGGATCTATGCCTTGGCCCTGGGATACGAAGACCTGAACGATCACGATCAACTCCGGAGAGATCCGCTCTTGGCCGTTTTGACTGGCCTGGAAGACCCCTTGGGGCAGGGGCGGAGTCGGGAGCGGGATCGAGGATGCGCCTTGGCCGGCAAGAGCACCCTTCAGCGGCTGGAGCAGTGCCCGTCCTGCGCCGAAGGGGACCGTTACCACCGGATCACCTATGACAGCCAGGCTCTCGACCGCTTGTTCTGCGAGTTCTTCCTGGAGTCCTATGCCCACGAGCCTCGGCAGATCATCCTCGATCTGGATGCCACGGACGACCCGGTCCACGGCGGCCAAGAAGGGCGGTTCTTTCACGGCTACTACGGACACTATTGCTTTCTGCCCCTCTATGTCTTCTGCGGAGAGCACCTGCTCAGGGCTCGTCTGCGTCCCTCCAACATCGATGCTTCGGCCGGGACGGTAGAGGAACTGGCTCCTCTGGTCGAGCAGATCCGGAAGCGTTGGCCGAAGGTCCAGATCATCCTCCGGGCCGACTCGGGTTTTGCCCGCGAACAGATCATGGGCTGGTGCGAGGAAAACGGAGTGGACTACGTCTTCGGTCTGGCCAAGAACCCACGCTTGGTCCGGAAACTGGCGCGGGAGATGAAGCGAGCCCGCCGCGCCTATGCCCGAACAGGAAAGGCAGCCCGTTGCTTCCGAGCATTCCGCTACAGGACACGGGAGACTTGGAGCCGGGCGCGCCGGGTCGTCGGCAAAGCAGAGTATCTGGAAAAGGGCCCCAATCCGCGGTTCGTCGTGACTTCTCTGGAAACGACACCGCCCCAGGATCTCTACGAATACATCTACTGCGCTCGAGGAGAGATGGAAAACCGGATCAAGGAACAGCAGCTTGATCTCTTCGCCGATCGGACCAGCGCGGCCAGCATGCGATCCAACCAGCTGCGGCTCTACTTCTCGAGTCTAGCCTACGTACTCCTGCAGCACCTACGAGAGTTCGGACTGAGGGGAACGGAGCTGGCCCGGGCCCAGTGTGGCACGATCCGGCTGAAGCTTCTGAAAATCGGAGCTCTGGTCTCGGTCAGTGTCCGACGTATTCGGTTCCGCATGGCCAGTGGATACCCTTACGTCGCTCTGTTCGGACAGATACTGGCCATCCTCCGCCACAGCCTCAGCCCCGGTTGAGCCGCCGCTCTCCACTACGTACAACCCGTGTCTTACTTTATCGGCATCCGGGGCCGAGCTGTACCCAGAGTGCATGGCGGACCTGTCAAATCGGCGCGCCACTCCGGTTGGTTCATACCGGCGAGGACACTACCGCCTCGAGCGCACCCCAAACTCGAGCCATCTGCTCTCTATTGCGCTTCTCGATATCTCTCGTGAGAAATCCGGGCTAGTCCTCACCTCCGTCCGGACGCTATCGCCACCCCAGGGGCTTCGCCCGCCAGGGGGGCCGCCGGCTCGCCGGACGAATCTGGGGCCGACTACCAAGCGAACCGGTAGTCC
>JAKLEF010000203.1 GCA_022703195.1 Candidatus Fermentibacterota bacterium
TGTCGAGCACGAACACCACGCGCTCGGAGACCTGCACCGAGTAGAGCGGGTCGCTCGTGGTGACCCTTATCTCGATGAAGCCGGAGGGCGTCACCGAGGCAGAGTAGTTGTTGCGGAACATCCGCCTGGCCCAGTACAAGCCGAGCCAGGGGTCGCGGTCGTACTTGTCCCTGAGGTCCATGGAGTCGACGTAGGCCGTGCCGAGGATCACCCTGTCCGCCAGGGTGCGGCTCTGGAGGATCTCGACGTACACGTCGGACATCGTGGTCATCAGGGGCAGCGAGAAGCCCATGCCCCCGCCGAAGTACCCCATGAAGTCGGAGATCCCCAGCCCGCCGATCGAGATGGGCGTCTCGACGGGTGTCTCCGGGGGCATCACGACGGTCTTCACCGTGTACTGCTCCGGGAGAAGGTATGTGACGATGACGGCCGGTACCATCACGAGCGCGAGCGCCTTCAGGAGGAACCAGCGGTTCTTCAGGACGACGTAGAGGTACCAGGAGGGCGTGCGCTCGGGGGCCGTCATATGCTCTGCCAGGCGATCACTATGCTGGCCACGCCCGTGAGAATGGTGAAGTAGTCCTGCCACCACACGAGGGCATGCCGCGGTACCTCGACCACGGCCCCGGCCGGGATGTCGGAGAGCTCGTCTGCGTCGATCTCCGAGCCGTCGGGCAGGTGCACCGTCGTCCCGGAGCCGTTCGCCTCGGGCCCGAACCCGCCGGCCTGGGCGACGTAGTGGAATGCGTCGCGACCGGCCACGAACGGGTAGACCCCCGGCGTGTGGACGTATCCCGTGACGGCAACGGTCGGGGGTGTGCCCGGCACGACCACCCTGTCGCCGGGGCGCAGGGGCGTGAAAGCGTCGGGGGAGGGCAGGGGCCCGCCTTCACGCAGCACATAGCAGCTCTCGCGCAGGGCCCAGGGAGCGAAGCCGCCCGCCCGGGCCACCAGCTCCCCTGCGGTCTCGCCGGGGATGTGTTCGAGGATGGTGGAGGACCCCTCGGCCAGGGCGGCTTCGGAGGCCGCAACGGGGCTGAACGGGCTCTTCACCCACACGGCGCCCTCGACGCTCACCAGGCTGTCGGCGATGTCGACGTGGACGCGCTCGCCCGGAGCGAGCATCGGGTCCAGGGCGGGGTCGCCCGAGAGGGCGTATGCGAACAGGTCGACGAGCGTCGAATCGCCTTCAGGGCCGATGATCGCGACCCGCGACAGCGCCGCGCCCGGCACCGGCCCTCCGGCCGACCGGATGGCGTCGACGAGCCTGTCGGTGCCTCGCAGCGCCACGGCGCCGGGGGCTGCGACGCCCCCGGTGACGGGCACCATCGACGTGCGGGCGACGGACAGGCCCACCGAGGGCCTGACGCCGAGTATCCGCGACCGCATGCGCTGCTCGACGAGGGCGGCGCCCTCCTCGAGGGTCAGGCCGTTCACGTCGACCGCGCCGACCATCGGCAGCAGCACGAAGCCGTCGGCCGAGACGGCGGTGTAGAAGACCGACCCCACCGCGCTGCCTGCGCTGAACTCCGAAGGCAGCCCGCCCTCGGAGGCGACCCAGAGCAGGTCACCCGGGCCCAGCACGTACTCGGCCGGATCGGCTGCCGAGGCGGTCGGCGCGGGCACCCTCGACAGGTCGATGGGCAGCGCCTGCTGCGCTGCCTGCGCCGTGAGGGCCGCTGCCAGGATCGCCTCGAGCATTCGCATCCCTTCCTAGAGGAGGGTGGCGATCATCAGGGCCTTGATCGTGTGCTTCCTGTTCTCGGCCTCGTCCCACACCACCGAGTGCGGCCCCTCGATGACGTCGAAGGTGACCTCGTTGCCCTTCACGGCGGGCAGGCAGTGGAGGAAGATCACGTCGGGATTGTCGGTCTGCCTGAGCATCTCGTCGTCCACGCGGTACGGCTCGAGCAGGGCGATCCTCTCCTTGAGCTTGTCCTCCTCGCCCATCGAGGCCCAGACGTCGGTGTAGATGACGTCGGCGCCCGGGATGGCCTCTTCGCGGCTCGAAGTGACGCTGATCTCGCAGCCCGAGTCCTCCGCGATCGAGCGGACGGTCTTGAGCAGCTCCTCCTCCGGGTGCAGGCCCTCCGGGGCGAGGATCGTGCAGTTCATGCCCATGAGGGCGGAGCCGATCATCAGGCTGTTGGCCATGTTGTTGCGGCCGTCGCCGGCGTACACGAACTCGAGGCCGCGCACGTCGCCGAGCCTCTCCTCTATCGTCATGAGGTCCGCCAGCACCTGGGTCGGGTGGTACATGTCGGTGAGGCCGTTGTAGACCGGCACGCCCGAGTAGTCGGCCAGCATCTCGACAGTCTCCTGGCTGAAGCCGCGGAACATGATGGCGTCGAACATGCGGCCCAGCACGCGGGCGGTGTCCTCCACGCTCTCCTTGGCGCCGAGCTGGATGTCGGAGTTCGAGAGGAACACGGGGTGCCCGCCCTCCTCGCCGAACGCGGTCTCGAAGGCGCAGCGGGTGCGGGTCGAGCGTTTCTCGAACAGCATGGCCAGGGTCATGCCCTGGAACCTCTGGTGGCGGTTGCCGGTCATCCTCTCGGCCTTCACGCTGTGGGACACGTCGAGGAGGTAGCGGACCTCCTCCGGCTCGTAGTCGAGAAGGGTGAGCAGGGATCTGCCCCTCAGGTTGACGCCCATTCGAGGCTCCTTTCGGTCGATGTTCCGGTCGGTGTGCGAAACCGTGGTTTTCGGTCGACAAGATAACACGCCCCGGAGCGTGCGGCAAAACGCAGTGCGCAACAACGAGGAGGGCGGGCCCGGGAGCCCGCCCTCGATCTACTGCAGGGATTCTAGAAGCTGTAGTAGACGCCGCCCAGGATGTGGGGCGAGCCGTATGTGCCGAAGTGGCTGTAGGAGGCCTCGATGTCGTCACCGCTGGTCTCGGTGGTGGTGGTGGCGTTGTCGTAGCGCAGGCCGAACTCGCTGAAGAAGGCCACGTCGCTCATGCCGGGCACCGCGTAGTCGGCGCGCATAACCGGCAGCAGGGTCAGGTCGCTGGTGCTGACGTCATCGCCGCTGCTGGACTTGGCGTAGATCAGCGAGCCGCCGATGCTGAACACGGTGTTGGAAGGGTTGGCGATGACGTAGAAGCCCGAGCCGCCGATGGCAAAGGTGCTGTAGCTCACGTCTGCATCGTCCAGCTCGAAGCTGTTCTTGCCGTAGCCGAACAGCACCTCGATACGGAACTCGGGCGACAGGGCGCTGCCGAGGCGTAGCAGGCCGAGGTCGGCCATCTCTGCGGTGCCTTCTCCGTTCGTGCTATAAGGGATGTCGACCTCCTTGAACCCCAGGGAGAAGCCGCCAGCGAACGAGGCCGCGGCCACGAGCAGCAATATCACCGGTACGAATGCTCTCATCTCACCCTCCTTGAGCCGGCCGAGGGCCGGGATACCCCGCAATTCTAACACGGCCGGGCGCGGTCGCGCCAGAAGCTACTTCAGCGCCTCCCACATCATGCGGAACGCCAGGTCTGCCTTGGCCTCGCAGCAGAGCTGGTCGGCCAGCACCACTATGCCGATCCTGTGGTCGCCCGGCAGGGCGATGACTGCCGCGCGCAGCCTGCCGCCATCGTCGCCGCGTGAGCACAGGCCGTAGATCGTGGCCGAGCCGCCCTGCAGCTCCTCCAGCTCGGTGCGCGTGAACGGGTTGCGCACCAGGCGCCTGATCTCGGCCTCGTCGAGGCGGCTCTCGATGATCGAGAGCATCCCCATGCAGTCGTCGGGGCTCGAAGTATTTGGATCGATCTCCGGAGCTCCGGGCCAGTAGAGCTGAGTGCCTCCATATGTCGTAGATGTAAATCCTTTTGTTGCTAGCCAGGAGTCTACTCTCTCATGCTCGAGTCTGTCCCCGACCCTCCTGCAAGCTTCCAGATCTCCCTCTCTGAGCATGGCGATCTGATCGGCGAGCGTCTCATATCGAGAGGAGATGGTATCGAGCGGCATGACTCCGCGCGTATCGAAGTCGATCGCGCACGAGGCTATGATCAGATCCGGGCTGCCCATGTCGAACAGGCCGCCCTC
>JAKLEF010000204.1 GCA_022703195.1 Candidatus Fermentibacterota bacterium
AGCCTCGCCAGGGGCGACAGCATCGCCATCACGGGAACCGTCCAGGAATACTACGGGATGACCGAACTCGGTTACGCGACATCCATAGATATCCTCGGCTCGGATGCCGATCTGCCCGCGCCGTCGGCCGTCGCCACCGAAGATCTGACAGAGGCCGGCGGAGCCGAGGAATGGGAGGCGGTCCTGGTCGAGATCTCCGACGCGGTCGTTATCTCGGTCGGCTCATACGGGCAGTTCAACGTGGATGACGGGTCCGGCGAGTGCATCGTCGACGACATGGGCGACTACTCCTACGCACCAGCAGTGGGCGACACTCTCTTCAGCGCCGCAGGCGTGCTCTGGTACAGCTACAGCGAATGGAAGCTCGAACCCAGGGACGGCGGCGACCTCGACGTCGGGGGCGGAACGGGCCCCGGCGATGTGCTCTCCTGCTACGAAGTCCAGGGGCAGGCGGCCGGGTCGCCCTATGTCGGGCAGATAGTGAGCGTCACGGGCATCGTCACCGTGGGCGGTGACGAGTTCTACTCCTCGTCCCAGAACTACGCCGTGATTCAGGACGAGGGCGGCGGCGAATGGAGCGGGCTCGCACTGTACGACAACGACATCGCGGGCTTCGCGCGGGGAGACAGCGTCGTGGTCACAGGTACCGTACAGGAGTTCAACGGAATGACCGAGCTGTCCTACATCACCGACGCCGAGATCGTCTCCCCGGGACATCCGCTTCCCGCTCCCCACGATGCAACAACCGGCGAGATGATGACTTCCTCTGCGCCCGAGGAGTGGGAGAGCGTTCTCGTTAGGATCCAGAACCTGACGGTGGTGAGCGACAGCCTCGGATACGGCCAGTGGTCGGTCACCGACGGGTCGGGCGCCTTCATGGTGGACGACATGGGCGACTACACCTACGAACCGACCGTGGGAGGCGCGATCCAGAGCATCGTCGGGATCTGCTGGTACTCGTTCGACGACTTCAAGCTGGAGCCGCGGGACGATGCGGACTTCGACATCTAGGTCGGATCAGAGGCAGTAGGCCGCCCTGATCCATTCGGTCTCCCGGCGTATCCCTTCCCGGAGGGATACGCCGGGTTTCCATCCGAGGTCGTGATCGAGCCGCGTCGTATCGGCCAGGGTGTCCCGGGCGTCCCCGGGCTGCGCCGGCCTGAAGACCAGCTCCGCCCTGGAACCGACCGCTCCTTCTATCTCCTCCACGGCTTCCAGGAGGCTGATCCCGTTCCCTCCGGCGAGGTTGTAGACTCCGCACGCTGGGCTCCCGCCAGCCCTGACCAGCCCCTCCACCACGTCAGAGACGAACGTGAAGTCGCGGGTCTGACTTCCGTCGCCCAGTATCTCGATGGGTTCGCCCCTGAGAACCGCCAGGATGAAGCGGTGGAAGGCCATGTCCGGCCTCTGCCGGGGGCCGTAGACGGTGAAGAACCTGAGAGAAACAGAGGGGATGCCGTCCCTACTTGCGTAAAGGCCGACTAGGAGCTCGGATGCGAGCTTCGTGACGCCGTAGGGGGAGACCGGGACGGGGAGGCTCCTGGTTTCGGAGAAGGGCGTCAGCGGAGAGTCGCCGTAGACCGACGACGAGGATGCGTTGACGAACCGGCGCACGCATCCGCTCGAGGAAGCCCATTCCAGGAGCTTCTGGGTCGAAACGACGTTGTCCCTCAGATAGTCGCCGAACCTGGTGCCCCAGGAGCGTCGGACTCCGGCCTGCGCAGCCAGATGATAGACGGTCACCTGCTCGCCCTGCGGGATGGCGTCGCGCAGAACCTGCTCGAAGCTGCCTGAGAGATCCGACTCCACCATGGTGAACATCGGATCCCGAAGGGAGGCTGAGATATTCGTTCTCTTCAACGAGGGATCGTAGAAATCCCTGAAGCAGTCCAGTCCCACTACGCGCCGTCTCCCGGCGAGGAGCCTTTCCACGAGCAGGCTGCCGATGAATCCGGCGGCACCCGTCACGAGGTGGATCAAGTGAGGAGGCCTGAGAGGATCGTCACTCCCCGCTGTCCTCCGTGATGCACCAACACGGGCCGTTCTGGCCGAGCTGCATCATGTAGCGCATCCCGCCGACCTTCACGGCGGGAGGAGGGAAGTCGGGGCCGAACGGGGCGAGGCAGGAAAGCTCCTGCGCCTGCGGAAGGGAGGCGGGCTCGAGGTCCACGTGCGGTTCGGGCACCGGCTTCGAGCGCACCGTGGAAAGCCTGGCGATGAGGTTTCTGCGGAGTTCTGGCCAGCCCATCCTGTCGGTGTTGAAGCCGGCGGCCCTTGCATGGCCGCCTGCGCTCCTGAACACGTTCTTCATGCCGGTGAGGAACGAGGCCATGTCCCAGTCGCCCAGGGATCTGGCCTCTCCGACGATCGTACCGTTGTCACGGGTGGTGACGACGATTGTCCCCCGCCTGAAGATTCGAGACAGCTTGCTGGCCAGAGTGCCGCCCATCCCGGGCGGTATGCCGGGCAGGTGCACGATGACCATCCCGAAGGCATCGGCCTCGGGATCCTTCTCGTTCATTGCACGGGAGAGCACGTCGGACATCTGCTGGGACCTCGAATCGCTGGAGGCGACCATCTCCTGCCAGGTCGAGGCGCACCATGCCGCGTCGTCGCTCTCGAGCATCTCGAGCAGCCTTCCGATGCCGGAGTTCAGGCCCTTTCCGATGACCGACGTGATCTGCTGCCGCACGTTGCAGGCACACCAGGCACCCTTCCTGTTGGGCCAGGCATCGACGATGACCCGCATCCCCGCGGGGAGATCACCGGCCTCGACATTCCGGAACCGCTCGAGGAGGTATCTGTTCGCTGCCAGGAGGGGGACTCTGTCCGACACGGTGCCGAGGGCGACCGCCGTGTAGAGCCGGGGGCAGTCGGCAATCGACGGGAAGAGCTCGGCGAGAGCGGCATACAGGACTCCGCACCCCGCGAGGACGGTGCCGGGAAAGCCGATGGCCTGGGGGTCTATGAGGCCGTGCGCCCGGGGAAGGGGAGGGTTCAGGGTATGATGGTCGGTGATGACTACCCTTGCCCCTCTCGCGAGGGCCCACTCCACCCCCTCGACCGCGGAGCAGCCCGAGTCGACTGTCAGGAGAAGATCGCCGGACTCGAGAAGGCCGTCCATCCGCGAAGGCAACAGTCCGTAGTCCTCGGAGGCCCTGTCCGGGATGATCGGCACCACCCTGAAACCCAGCCGGGCCAGCATGGCCCTTCCGGCATAGATGCCGGTGATGCCGTCTGCGTCGTCGTGCCCGTATAGCACGACCTTGCCGCCGCGCCTGCGCAGCGACGACAGTTCCTCGTCGAGAACCTCGAGCTCCGGCAGCAGCGACCGCCAGGCCGGCCTGCCGGGTCTCCATTCGGCTGCGGGGTCCGGTGAGTCAGGGAAGCGCTTCCTGAGCACCTCAAGAGCCGTGCCTGTCAGGAGCCCGTCTAGCGCTGCCCCCTCCCCTCCCTGTCCCCGTCCGCCGCTTTCGATGCGACAGACATCCAAACGCCCCTCCTCCGCTTCATGCACAGAGTTTTGTCTGCCGGGGAGGCAATGTCAACACCACTTGCAACGGAACCCGCCATGGAGTAGACTGGAAACGTGAACTGGCATCGAGCAGCAGTCGTGATCGCCGTCATGTCACCGGGTGCCGCGGAGTGCGCATTCGAACCGGTCCAGCAGGCTCCGTGGATCGCGGCCGGTTCTTCATCGGCCCTCTTCCCCCAGTGCGCCGCCGTCATGTTCGAGAACCCCGCTGGAACCGCACTTCTCGAGGGATGGTCGGTATCCGCGTCGGCGTCGAGGCCGTTCGGCCTGGGGAGGCTCGACAGGGCCTCCGTGGCAGGCTCGCTGCCTTCGGGCGCGACGTGCTTCTCGGCCGGGGCGCTCGCCTCGGGCGACGAGGGCTATTCAGAACTCACATTCACCGCGGGCGCATCCAGGAGGGTCGTCACGGGCCTCGCCTGCGGCATTTCGGTATCGGCTCACAGGCTCTCCATCTCGGGATACGGCTCCTGCATCGCGTTCTCCTCCGACGCAGGCCCC
>JAKLEF010000205.1 GCA_022703195.1 Candidatus Fermentibacterota bacterium
TCGGCCCTCGGGGCCGTTTCGAGGGGCACGGGCCTGAGCAGGAAGCTCGGATTCCCGACCCTGAATGTCCGGGTGCCCGAAGCCAAGCTCCTCCCGCCACCGGGGAGCTACGCGGCAACGGTGGACCTGGACGGATCGGTCCGTCCCGCGGCGGTTTTCATACCCCGCGGGGATGCCTGCGTCTGCGAGGCGCACATGCCGGGCTGGTCGGGAGATGCGTACGGGAGAGCCGCCTGGATAGGGTTCCGGCGGTTCCTGAGGCCGCCCGAGAGCGGCCTGACGAGTGGTGAACTGACAGGTAGGATCGCTCGTGATGTCGAGCGGGTTCTGGAGGTAGTAAAGGGATGAGCATCACAGCCGAGAAGAAGGCCGAGCTGGTGAAGACCTTCGGTGCGAGCGAGAGCGACACCGGCAAGCCGGAGGTCCAGATAGCGATAATGTCCGAGCGCATCCGGGAGCTCACCGAGCACAGCAAGCGCCATCCCCACGACAGCAACGGCAGGCGCGGCCTCCTGAAGCTCGTGGGCAAGCGCCGCAGGCTCCTCCAGTACCTCGAGTCCACCGAGGTGGAGCGCTACAGGAAGATCGTGAACGACCTGGGTCTGAGGAGATAGACCCGCGGTCCGTCCCGGCGGCGCCACACGGGCGGCGCCGGACGGCCATCATGAGAGGAAGAAGATGCCCTTCAAAGTCGAGACGATGGTTGCCGGACGCAAGCTCAGCATCGAGACCGGCCATCTCGCCAAGCAGGCTGATGGCGCGGCCCTGGTCAGATATGGCGATTCCGTGGTCCTCACGGCCGCGGTCTCCGATCTGGAGGCCAGGCCCGGACAGGACTTCCTGCCCCTGACGGTCGAGTACCGCGAGCGCACGTACGCCGCGGGCAAGATCCCCGGCGGGTTCTTCAAGCGCGAGGGCAGGCCCAGCGAGGCCGAGATCCTCGCCGCGAGGCTGATCGACAGGCCGATAAGGCCCCTCTTCCCCGAGGGCTACGGCTGCGAGACACAGGTATACTGCATGGTGATCAGCTCCGATTCCGAGAACGATCCCGACCTGCTGGGGATGATAGGGGCGTCGGCCTCGCTGATGCTCTCCGACATCCCCTGGAAGGGCCCGGTCTCCGCCGTGAGGATCGGCCGCATCGGCGACCGCTTCGTGGTCAACCCCACTCTCGCCGAGCTCGAAGAGACCAATCTCGACATAGTCGTCGCCGTCCGCGGGACCGACGTGGTCATGCTCGAGGGCGGCTGCAGCCAGGTGCCCGAGAGCGTGGTGCTCGAAGCCATCGAGATCGCGAGATCCGAGGCCATGAGGATCAACGAGCTCCAGCTCGAGATCGTCCGGCAGGCGGGGCGCGAGAAGCGCACCCACACCCCGATCGCCATACCCGAGGGCCTGGCCCAGGCCGTCGAGGCCGTCGCCGTCCCCGAGTTCGACGGAGTCTACGGCCACGGGCGCAAGGAGATGTGGGGACAGGCCGTAGACAGGGCTGTCGACCGCGCCGACGAGCTCGCCGAGCGCTTCGGCTTCCAGCCCTCCGACGACGCCTGGCGGCATGTCCGCGACAACGTGATGGAGAAGATCGAGAAGGCCTATGTCCGCCGGAAGCTCGCGGTGGAGAAGATCCGCTTCGACGGGCGCTCGCCCGACCAGATCCGGAACATCGAGTGCGAGATCGGGCTGGTCCCCAGGGCTCACGGCTCCGCGGTCTTCACCAGGGGCGAGACCCAGGCGCTGGTCGCGGCCACTCTCGGCGGCGACAGCGACGAGCAGAGGATCGACGCCATCACGGGCGAGTACACCAAGCGGTTCATGCTGCACTACAACTTCCCGTCCTTCAGCGTGGGCGAGGTCAAGCCCATCAGGGGGCCCGGAAGGCGCGAGATCGGGCACGGCCACCTCGCCGAGCGCGGCATCCAGGCCGTCATGCCCGACGAAGAGGCCTTCCCGTACACCGTCCGCGTCGTGTCCGACATCCTCGAGTCGAACGGCTCGTCCTCGATGGCCACGGTCTGCGGCGGCACGCTCTGCCTGATGGACGCTGGCGTCCCCATAAAGGCCCCGGTGGCCGGCATAGCGCTCGGCCTCGCCAAGCACGGCGATGACTACGTCGTGCTGACAGACATCGCCGGCGTCGAGGACCACCTCGGCGAGATGGACTTCAAGATCGCCGGCACCAGGAACGGTGTGACGGCCGTACAGATGGACCTCAAGATCGAGGGCATCTCGACGGCGATGCTGGCCGAGGCGTTCGAGAAGGCCAAGCTTGGCAGGGAGCACATCCTGGGCATCATGCAGGCCGCGATCGCAGAGCCCAGGGCCGAGCTGAGCCCGTATGCCCCCAGGGTGAGCACCACCCGGATCAACCCCGACAAGATCGGCAAGCTGATCGGCCCCGGCGGCAAGATGATCCGCTCCATCCAGGAGGAGGCCGGCGTCAAGATCGACATCTGCGACGACGGCACGGTGCGCATCCTCTCGACCGACTCCACGGCGGCGGCCAAGGCCATGAAGATGGTCGAGGACATCGTCGGAGTCCCGCAGGTGGGCAAGATCTACGAGGGAACGGTCTCGACCGTGGCCAAGTTCGGCGCCTTCGTCGAGATCATGCCCGGCACCGACGGGCTGGTCCACGTCAGCGAGATAAGCAACGAGCGCGTGAACGAGGTTTCCGACGTGCTCAAGAGGGGCGACAGGGTGAGGGTGAAGGTCCTGGAGATCCGGGACGACGGCAAGATCAACCTCACCATGAAGAGGGTCGACGAGGACGCGTCCGGGGAATCCGGCCGCTCCTGACGGCCCGGGCCGCTTGAAGAGGATACTCGTCGAGGTCCTGCCCCACGGGGAGGGGCTGCCCCTCCCCGCGAGGGCGACCGCAGGCTCCAGCGGCTTCGACCTCCTGGCCGCGGTGGAGGGCCCCGTAACCATCCTCCCTGGCGGCAGGGCGCTCGTCCCCACGGGGATCAGGGTGGCCATCCCCGAAGGGCACGAATGGCAGGTGAGGCCCCGCAGCGGCATGGCCGCGAAGCTCGGCCTCACGGTCCTGAACTCCCCCGGCACCGTCGACTCCGACTACAGGGGAGAGGTCAAGGTCATCCTGGTGAACCACGGCGAAGGCCCGGCAACCATTGCGAGGGGCGACAGGATCGCTCAGGCGGTACTCTGCGAAGTCCCGGCCGCGGAGCTGGCCAGGGTGGAGAGCCTTCCCGCGACAGGGAGGGGAGATGGCGGGTTCGGTCACACGGGGCGCGCTTAGTCTCACGGCTGCCGCCATCCTCGCAGCCTCGGCCGGGTGCGCCTACAGCTTCACCGGCAACCTCCCCGGGCATCTCTCCACCGTACGCGTGGCCCAGTTCAGGAGCTCCGTCCAGGAATACGGGCTCGAGCAGGAGCTGAACTCGCTCTTCGTCTCCGAGCTGATCTCGGGCGGACGCCTGTCGGTGGTCACCGAGTCCCCGGACGCACTCGTGGAATGCCAGGTGACGGGCTTCTTCAGGACCCCCTACTCGTTCTCGGCCTCGGAGGAGATCGAGGAGTACAAGCTCGAGATGAGAGTTTCCCTGGAGTTCACGGACCTCGTCATGGATCGGAGCATCCTCGACGACGAACCCGTGGACGAATGGATTGTGTATGATCCCGACCTGGAGGAGTACTCCACGGCCAAACAGCGCCTCCTCGGCATCGTTGCAGAGGAGATGGCGAGGCGGTGCATCTCTGGATGGTGAAGCAGTGGCGGTGACGGGCATGGCGGGAAGCAGGCGCGGGGCGATCAGGCCCGGCTGCCTCATATGGGGAGCTCTGGGCCTCCTTGTCGTTGTCATGATCTGGAAGATGGTCGACTTCCATCTCCTCGGCCCGGCGAGCGTAAGGGCGGCGGTCAACGATGCGTACGACTCCGTGAGGGCCTTCAGGGGGACCGAAGTCGAGAGGCGTGCGGTCTGCCGCGAGGCCTGGAACTCGCTTCGCGACTCCACGGACAACCCGCTCGTGCTCCAGTGCCGCGGGCCTCTGGGCTGCGACCTCACATT
>JAKLEF010000206.1 GCA_022703195.1 Candidatus Fermentibacterota bacterium
AGCTTCCGCAGGCGCGCAATCGAGATACCGACGGTGGGCATGGGCGCAGTATTTTAGCTCCGCATGCCCTACAATCGCGGCGTGGCATCCCCGAACCTGACCGAACTGCTCTCGCGCATCGCAGGGCTGCTCGTACCCGGGGGGACGCTGGTGGTGCAGTGCCCCTGGGAGCTGACCCACTGGGAGGAGGTGCTGCAGGCCGTCCTGAGGGGCATGAGGACCGGCGGCATAAGACCGGACTCGATACCGGCCCACCTCTACTTCTTCGGCCCCAGGACGCTCGAGGCGGTGCTCTCGAAGGGTGGCTTCCGTGTCACCGCCAGGCAGTCCGGCAACTACGGGGAGATCCGCGGCAGGGTCTCGCCCCCGGCGGTGCGGACCGGATCGCCGCTCGAACAGGCCTTCAGGTTCGCATACTTCCGCCTCGGTATCAGGAGGATCCTCTACCGGGCGTCGGCCGCCGCGGGCCTCGGCAACGGCCTTATCAGATACGCGACGCCCCTCTCGTGACGGACTGCATCCACCTCCCCCACTGGGCCGCGGCTCCCGGGCTCTTCGGACCACTCAGCAGGCTGCCGGGAGGCGCCACGATCGAGCAGGCCGAACTGGCGATCCTGGAGGGTGCAGTCCCGGGCGGGATCATCCGGCGGGGGCGGATCGCCCCGGGGTTTGCTGAAGGCCTGTCGGATCCCTTCTTGCTCGTCCACGGCACCGGGATACGCAGTTTCGACGCGCCCGAGCTGCTCGACGAGATGACGAGCCGGCATGCCGGCGTGCTGGTGGTCGCACATCCGCGGCCAGGGGCCGGCAGGCCCCTCCTGAGCGATCCCGACGGGCGGCTCACGTCCTTCGGCAGCGATCAGGCCTCCAATCTGAGGGATTCCGGGGTCTGGCTGGTCGGCCGGGAGGCCGCAGGCGCCGGAGCGGCAGCCCTCTCGTCCCCCCATGCATTCCTCGCCGCTGCGATGGAGTCAGGTGCGGCTCTATATTCCGAGTGCCTGGCCAGGTACTGCAGGGTCGTGGAGTCCCCGGCGGACTTCCTCGCGCTGTGCGGCGACGTCCTCGGGGGAAGGATCCCGCGGGCGGCGGGGCTCGAAACGGATCCGCCCGTCGTGGACCCTTCGGCGACGATAGGAGAGGGGACCCTGATCGGAGGGCTGGCCTGGATCGACGGCGGAGCCAGGATAGGCAGGGACTGCCGGATCGAGGACTCGGTCGTGCTCTGGGGGGCCCGGGTGGGAGAAGGCTCGAGGCTCCGGAACACGCTCGTCATGCCGGGGTGCAGGGTGGCCGCCTTCTCGGACTCGTCCGACAAGTACATCGAGATCATCGGAGGATGACATGCTCGAAATGATCCGCTCCTACCTGGACGGAGTCGGCAGCCTGGTCATGAGGATCCCTCCCGAGGAGATCCGCCGGGTCACGGACATCATCTACAGGGCCTGGAGATCCGGGCGCAGGGTGATGGTCTTCGGGAACGGAGGGGGATCGGCCACATCGGCCCACTTCGTGTGCGACCTGGCGAAGGGCACGGCCGCGCCCGGCAGGAGGAGGCTCAAGGCCATCTCCCTGGCCGAGAACGTGCCGCTCCTGACGGCATGGGCCAACGATACCGACTACACCAACACCTTCGGCGAGCAGCTCAGGAATCTGGTGGAGGCCGGGGACGTGGTGATCGGGCTCTCGGGCAGCGGCAGGAGCCCGAACGTCGTAAACGCCCTCAAGCTGGCGAACGAGGCCGGGGCTGTCACCGTGCTGTTCTCTGGATTCGACGGCGGGGAGGCGGCGCAGGTGGCGTCGGAATCCATCATCGTCCCGTCGGACGACATGCAGATGATCGAGGACGTGCACCTGATGCTGGCGCACATAGTGTTCAGGTGCGTCCGCGGGCAGATGGAGTCGGAAGAGGGCTAGGAGGGCATCCAGCCGTCGAAGTCGCCGCCGCCCTTGGCGAGCACGTCCTTCAGGGCGTCCCTGAAGATCTCGACGCCCGACTCGCCCATCTCGGGGAACCTCGAATTCCAGAGCTGCCACGACCTGTCTATCTCGGCCTTCAGGAGCATCGGGAGGCTGCCGTCGAGGCGGGCCTTCTCGACGGTGTCCCTGTTGTAGACCACCATGTCGCTGGCAAGGACCCTGGCGAGGCGCCTGGCGCGGGTCGTGGCGTCCTCCTCGGCGGGCTCCTCCCTGCCGCGCCTGTCCGGCCCGGCCGAGATCGTGAAGACCTCCGAGCAGCTCCTGCACCTGAGCTTGCGCGGCCCGGCGCCGAGCTTGTCCTCGGGTATCTGATAGCGCTTACCGCAGCTCGGACACTCGACTATCATCGGATACCCCTCTTGGCTAGGAAGGATGACAGACGTTCCACCCCGCCGCGAATATCCCCGTCGGAAGCCGCGAAGGAAAGCCTGAGCCTGTTCTCCACGCCGAACGCGCTTCCGGGTATGACCGCGAGCCCTTCCTCGTCGAGCAGCAGGCCGCAGAGTCCGGCGCTGGAGAGACCGATCGACGGGGGATAGCCGGCGAACACGTAGAACGCCCCTTCCGGCCTCGGGAAGGACATCCCGGGGATACCCGAGAGAAGGGAGCAGATCAGGTCACGCCGCGAAGCGAACGCCGCGAGCATCGACCTGCGCTCGCCCTCGGCGGCCCCCGAGACCACCGCCAGGGAGGCCCACTGGGAGATTGAGCAGGGATTGGATGTCGTGTGCTCCTGCACCCGGATGGCGAGCTTCGCCCAGTCGACCGGAGCCACCGCCCAGCCTATCCGCCACCCTGTCATCGCAAAGGTCTTGGACACCCCCGAGACGATGACGGCCCTCTCGCGGAGCTCGGGCCGGAAGTCCAGGATGTGCGGCGCCGCCGAGCCCGTGAAGACGAGATCCTCGTAGATGTCGTCGGAAATGACCCACATGCGGGTCGCCGCGAGAGCGTCGGCAAGTTCACGGGCTTCCGCGGGCGTGTAGACGCATCCCGACGGGTTGCCCGGGGAGTTGAGTATCACGCCGGAGACGCCGGATGCGGCGGCCTCCTCGACGTCGGCCGCCGTGATCAGGGAGCGGCCCGACCCCGGGTAGACCGGCTGCCCGCCGGCGAGGCGCACCATCTCGGGGTAGCTCACCCAGTACGGCAGCGGGATGAGCACCCTGTCGCCGGGGTTGATCACGGCCATCAGCAGATTTGCGAGGCTGTGCTTCGCACCGCAGCTCACCACGACCTCGGCGGGCTTGAACTCGATGCCTCGCCTGCGGGAGGTCGCGGAGGCCACCGCCTCGCGAAGCTCGGGAATGCCTGCTGTAGGCGTGTATCCCGTCCTGCCCTGCTCCATCGCCCTCACCGCCGCCTCTCGGGCTGCTGGCGGGCTTGGGAAGTCGGGCTGGCCGGCCGAGAGGGCTATGATGGACCTTCCCTGCCGGGTGAGCTCGGCCGCCCTCGCGGTTAGCTGGAGGGTCGCGGATGGCTGGAGGCCTGCGATGTTCCTGGAATAGTTCATGTTCCCCGCCGCTCCGAAAGGCCCTCGGCGCGGCGCAGTGCATCCTCGACGCACGGCTGCACCAGGGCGGAGAGGTCTCCTCCGTAGGCTGCGATTTCCTTCACGACCGTGGAGGAGAGGTACATGTTGTGCTCGGCCGGCATCAGATAGACCCCCGTGATGTCGGGCGCGAGCTTCCTGTTCATCAGCTGCATCTGGAATTCATACTCAAAATCGGAATTGGCTCGCAATCCCCTGATGAAGACGCGGGCTCCCGCACTCTTCATGTAGTCGACGAGCAGCCCGTCGAAGGCTTCGACATCGACGCCGGTGATGCCGGCTTCGGAAAGCGACCTCCTGGCAATTGTTGCTGTGCATCCCATGAGAAAAGAGGCCATCGAAAAATTCCTGCAGCAGTCTGGAAAGGGCTGGAATGTCGTGGCTGGGCTGGTCGATCAGGGCAAGCTGGTCCGGATAGAATATCAGGGCA
>JAKLEF010000207.1 GCA_022703195.1 Candidatus Fermentibacterota bacterium
ATGATCCCGATGCCCGCCGCGAAATCGCCCCTCTCCACGGCCTCGAGGAAGCCCGGGATGTCCACTCCCACGGGGCAGCCCTCGGTGCAGAACGCCTTCCTGCACTGCAGGCAGCGCCTCGCCTCGACCACGGCCGTCTCCGAGGTGAAGCCGAGGGGGACCTCGCGCAGGTTCCCGATCCTCTCCGACGGAGCCTGCTCGGGCATGGGCTGGGGCGGAATCGCCAGCCTATCCTTCGCTTCCATGTCCCCCCGATCCGGTGAGCCTGCACCCGCCCCCGAAATGCTCCATGGCGGAGCGCTCCTGGTCCCTGTACGCAGACAGCCGCCTCATCAGCTCGTCGAAGTCCACCTGGTGCCCGTCGAACTCCGGGCCGTCGACGCATGCGAACCGCGTCCTGCCGCCGACAGTCACCCGGCAGCATCCGCACATCCCTGTGCCGTCGATCATTATCGGGTTCAGGCTGACGGTGGTCGGGATGCCGAGCTCCCTGGTGACGGCGCTCGCGAACTTCATCATGACTGGGGGGCCGATCACGAACGCATGGTCCACGGCCGGCCCGCGCCCCGCGACGATCCTGATCCCGTCGGTGGCCAGCCCCTTCGTGCCCCTGGAGCCGTCGTCGGTCATCACCAGCACCTCGTCGCTCACCTTCCCCATCTCCTCCACCATCACCAGCAGGCCTGCGGTCCGGGCGCACAGCACGGTCAGGACCCTGTTGCCGGCCTCGTGAAGTGCCTGCGTGATGGGATGGAGGGGAGCCGTGCCGATGCCGCCGCCGCAGCAGATCACGGTCCCGAACCGCTCGATGTGCGTCGGCGTGCCCAGGGGGCCGGCGATGTCGAGCAGGCTCGAACCCTCCTCGAGCATCGCCATCTGCCTGGTGGATTTGCCCACGGACTGCACTACGAGGCTCACGGTCCCGGCTTCGGGATCGGCGTCCGCGATCGTGAGCGGGATCCGCTCGCCCTGGCCTGCGATCCTCACTATCACGAACTGGCCGGGTCTGCGACGCCTCGCGATGTCGGGCGCGAACACCCCGTACATCGTGACATCCGGGCCTATGGGCTTTTTCGATACGATCCTGCCGGGTTCCACTGACACCTCCGGAGGTTCTCCCGCCTTCTGCTCAGCGCGGCTTGAGCACCAGCCCCCGCCCGCTCCTTCCGTCTATCATTACGGTCAGGGGATCCCCGAGCCTGACATGCCTCACCGATGCGGTCTCCCCTGCAGCGGGCAGGGACAGCAGCCACTGCCAGTCCATCAGCTCCGACGAGTCGGAGTGCGACACCGTGAAGTATCCTATCCGCAGCGAAGTCATGTTCTGGAAGAAGTGCGACCCCTGCGACGGATCTACATTCATCCCGGGCATCGTGACTTCGATTATCGCCTTCACCCCGCATATCTGGCTCCAGTTCACGGGGACGCCCAGCCATGGATCGGAGGAACCCCAGCGGCCAGGGCCCGCGAGCAGGTACGGCCTGCCCTCCCGGGCGAGGACGGAGTTGAACGAGTCGATCTCCCTCGCGATCGCCCTGGTGTTCGCGGCCTGGAAGCTGTCCGGCTTCACGAACACGATGTCGGCGATGTCGCTCCGGGTTCCGTTCCCCAGTACGCGCCCGCTCGAGCAGAGCGCTCCTCCGGTGTCCACCCCGTCGAGATCGACAGTGACGAGCTCGTCGCCCGCGACCATCGGCCTTATCTGAAGAAGCGAGAACTCGGCGGGAAGAGCCGTCCTCCCGGACAGGACGCCCGCGAACTCGATCTCGACAGGGCAGTTCATGGCCCTGCGCCCTATCTCGAGGACCGAGTCCGATATCTCCGCGAGAGGGAAGACACGGTTCTTGAGCACGTGGGCGAAGTCCACCACCCTCGCGCCGGGCCTCGTTATCCCGTCATAGACCCTGTCGTCCTCGGGCGAGTAGGTCGAGGCGAGCCAGTCCAGTATGCCGTCCCTCTCGGCATCCTCGAGGCCGAGCCTCAGGAGGTACTGGTCCTCCTCCTCGTCCATCCCCGCCCCTGCGCCGCTGCTCATGTCGAGCGCCCACAGCGTCCTCTGGGAGAGGGAGAGCATGTCGCGGACCCCGGTGAACTGGGGCAGGATGCCGGGATGCTTCGGTGAGAACCTGAGCGAGACTCCGCCATCGACTATCGTCTTCCCCAGGCCGACGGCGGCGTTGACCACGCCGTCCTCAGGTTTCGCGCCGCCTGCGGGATAGTAGTCGTACGACCGCCCGACGCCAGAGAAGTGCGGATAGTATCTCTCCCCGTGCATACGGCCGACGACGGGCTGGATGAGGACGGCCATCTTCTCCTCCTCGGGCCTGTGGTTCGTCGACTGGATGTAGGCCCTCGCCTGACGCAGGTAGGTCGAGGAGTAGACCAGCTTGATGGCCGATGTGAAGGCCCTGAACCTCTCGTCGAAGGACGGGTTGCCGTTGGGCAGCATCTTCGTGGCGTAGATCCCGGCGAAGGGCTGGTACAATGCATCCTCGAGGAGGCTGGAGGACCTGACCGCCAGGGGCGCACGCACCTCGCCGAGGAAGTCCCTGAGGTCGCCGAGGACCGTCGGCGGCAGATCGGCCCTCTGGAACCTTCCTGCGATCGAGAGGTCCCTAGTCTCGGACAGGACGGGCTCCAGCAGGTCGTTCTGCTCCATGAACTCGTCGAACACCTCCGTGGTCAGCACCAGCGTCCTGGGGATCGAAACCGAGACGCCGGGGAAGGCGTCCGGGCTGAGGCTGCCTGTGAGCACCCGGTCGATGAAGGCCAGCCCGCGACCCTTTCCGCCGATGGACCCGGAACCGATCCTGCTGAACTGGGCGTAATCCTCGTAGAAGGACCTGCTGTAGGGCGGTATGCTGCCCCTGTGGCTATCCTTCCGCCATTTCCGGGCCTCATCCGAGATGCGGCCCCTCAGGCCGGCATCGTCCTCGCCTTCCCTCCGCGCGACCGAATGCAGCCTCCGGGCCAGGTCCAGCTCGGCGTGGACCATCAGCCAGCGTCGCACAGCGCCCTTCTCGCAGGCCGCGGCCACCGCGGTGGCGGGAGAGCGGTCGAGCGCCAGGAAGAACGAGTCGAGCGTCTCTATCCTGTCTATCCGGCCCGTATCGGGATCCTCGAGGGAGAGCGGGCCGAATCCGAACCTGTCCGCCAGCTCCTTGCGGATGGTCTTCATCAGCGTCGGGGAGGACTTGTGGACGAACGTTGCACCGAGCGCACATGCGCCGGCCCCGTCGGTTTCCTCGGAGGTCTGGAGCAGGACCGGCATGTGGGGGTGGTCCCCCCTTATCCGCTCGATCAGCCTCAGCCCGGCCTCCCTGTCGTCCCCCCCGCTGCACGGGAAGGACTGGTCCGTGATCACGCCCAGCATCACCTCGCCGTACTTCTCCAGGTACTCCTCCGCCTGTTCGCGGCTGGTGGCGAGGAGCACCTTGGGCCTGGCCCTACCGCGCACGGCGAGCTGCGCAGGAGAGAGGGCCTTCGACGAGAGGATCCCTTCCTGGAGAGAGGAGATCATCACGTGGATCTCGTGCAGGTAGCGGGAGTAGAAGAAGACCGAATCTTCGACCACCATGAGCGCTGGGACGCCCAGCTCACCGCAGTCTGCCGCGGCGTTGCGGCAATCCTCGGCCATGCGGATCATGCCCTGGAGCAGGTTGCCGTCGCCCAGCCAGACGAAGATCGCATCCACGGCTCCGGGGTCGGACATGGCCACCAGGCGTTGCAGCTCCGGAGTGTTGTATGCGAGGACCATGACGGGCATCCCGGGCGCGATCACGCGGACGCGGCGGCCGAACGTGAACGGGTCCATGTCGCCCAGGCGCATCAGGGTGACGAGGTTCGCCTCGTCCGAGTTGCGCAGCCAGATCACGCGGTCATTGCGGAAGACGGGGTAGGCTTTGCGCAGGCGGATGAGGCCCTGGTAGATTTGGCGAAAGGCGGGGCGTTCCTTGG
>JAKLEF010000208.1:0-308 GCA_022703195.1 Candidatus Fermentibacterota bacterium
CGGGGAGATCGGCCCGATATCGGCCGGCCTCGAGGCGGGTATCGCATAAGGCAACGGTGCGGACCGCCTCGATGAAGAATCGCCCGGCATGGCTCTCGGCGTAAGATACATGTTCTGAAGCCGTCGCCCGCGATTCACCGATGCCGATAGTTGAGGCTTTTCGATCTGCATGCCGCCGTTCCGCCGACACACCTGTCCATCCGGTACGAAGAAGAATAAGTGCAACCGGCGGTACGTGTGGACTCGAAGCAGCCCGGCCGGAAAACCTCGGAGTCCGGATACGCTTCCCGGAATCGGGTCGAATCGGT
>JAKLEF010000208.1:318-3938 GCA_022703195.1 Candidatus Fermentibacterota bacterium
AGAGTCAGGCTGCATTCGATGACAGGTGTCATGACATGTGTGACAGGTGTCAGGCTACTCTCGAGTCTGACACGCTGAACTGGAGAGGCTCGCCAGATCGACCTCCCGAAAAACCGGAAACCGTCCGTTTCAGCCTGCCAGCCAGGATGCTGTTCTGCAATCGCTTGCGCGTGTTAACGCAAAAGTAGCCAGACCCCGGTTGCCGGTTGCATCACTCGTTGACAAGTCAGCTTGTCGTAAAGTATGCTTTACATACCGGAGGGGAGGTCGAGCATGGGGCTCTCCATGAACAGGCTTAGGGAGTTCCGCGAACAAGCCGGGCTGACGCAGGACCGGCTGGCGGTATGCGTGAAGGTGTCTCGCCAGACGATCAACTCGATCGAGGCGGGCAGGTACGTGCCCTCGCTGGAGCTTGCGCTCAGGCTGGGACGGGTTTTCGGATGCCGGGTGGAGGACCTGTTCGGCATCCCGGAGGTGGATGATGCTGGGAAGGCCTGAGTGGTTCACGTACCGTACAGCGGGCTGGGGGCTGGCTCCCAGGACCTGGCAGGGTTGGGTCTACATCCTTTGCTTCATCGCGGCCTGGGTTCTGATCTCGCTGGCACCTCTACGGGAGGACGTCCGAAATGCTCTGTCATTCACGATCGTCGGGCTGCTCGTAATCGACGTCATCTCGATCTGGGCGGCGATGGGCAGGCACCACGACGAGCGCGAGCGCCTCCACCAGCTGATCATAGAGCGCAACTGCTCCGTTGCTGCTGTTTTCGCCGTCGTGGCGGCGATGGTATACCAGACCTGGCGCAGCGCCCCGACGGCAGGCGATTCGATCCCGTTCGATCCCATGCTAATAGGGATCCTTGGGGTGATGGCCGTCACCAAGCTGGTTTCGAGCATCTGGCTCAGGACGAGGATGTAGGGGGGCGTACCGGCGTACCGGGGTCAGGCTACTTTCGAGAGCGACGCGCCGAGCCGGAGAGGCTTTTCAGACCCGCTTCCCGGAAAACCGGAAACCGTCTGTTTCAGCCTGCCAGCCAGGATGCTGTTCTGCAATCGGTTGCGCGTGTTAACGCAAAAGTAGCCTGACCCCGGTTGCCCGGTTGCCTGTTGTATCTAGCGCGGCCAGCCGGGGAAGTCGGCGTACATGTAGATCGAGGGTGCATTCTTCAGCTCTCGTGCGACCAGAGCAAGAGTGGGGTCGCCGTAAGCCTCGGCTCTCATGTAGAAGCCCGTGAAGGCCTCGAGTGCCTGCGCCGCGACGGCCTCGTCGCTGTTCACCGTCGCGCACTCCCACGCCGCCCGGTACCTGTGCAGCAGGAACGTCAGAAGGAACGGCTCGATGACGGTTTCGGGGTTGTCCGACAGGTACTGCGCGGCGTACTCCGCCTCGGCCAGAGGGCCGTCGTGCATTCCCTCCCACTCGTAGAAGATCGGCGCATCGGCGAGGTATTCCATGACCGTCAGTGCGTAGGAAGGATTGTCTGACAGCACTGCCGCCGTCTGCTCCAGACCCTGGCGCTTCTCGAGCGCTATCGACTCCTCGAAGTAGAGGTCCCCGGGCATCTCTGTCAGGGGTACGAAGGCCTGCAGTCGCTGCATCGCCGCATCTACAAGAGCGAGTTCCTCAGCGCTGTAGAGCGACGCTTCAGGCGCCGGCAGGGCCTCTTCGGGATTGTAGTACGTGAACATGTTGTCGATCAGGCGGGTGCCGGCTGCGGGCTCCACGGCGAGCATGGCGGCGCAAAGAACGGCATTCATCCGGAGAACCTCCCGTGAGAGTCGACGACGCCCGGCTCGTGTCCGGGCGTCATTTCTTCCTGTCTACTTGATCAGAGTATTGTGGATGAGCCTCGGCATGACAACGGGTCCCGGGACGAGTCAATGTTATGATCAGAGATTGACACGCCATGCCTTCTCTATCGCGTCTGGATTGGATATCATCCCCTGACGGTGTCGAGTCAGGCCCTGCACGGGAGGGGTTGAGATGCGGTTCTTCCTGGTTTGTGCAATGCTCTCCATCGGGCTGTCATCTGCCTCTGCGCAGAGTACCGGACAGATCGAAGGTTATGTCTCCGACAGTTATGGAAACCCCTTGATAGGCGCCACGGTGATGATACAGGGATCCGCCCTGGGTGCTATGACTGAAGAAACCGGCCACTACTGCATAACGGATGTCCCTCCCGGAGAATACGTTATCGTTGCATCCATGGTCGGCATGAACCAGGCCCGCAGAGACAGCGTCATCGTTGCAGGGGATGCTGTAACCACAGTCAACTTCGGCAGGGGCGGTGCTGCTGAAGGCATGCCAGCTTTCCCGAGGCCCTTCCTCGACGAAGATCCCCGTTCCGGAAGGCTGCAGGGTGTCGTCAGTGACAGCGCAGTCGTGATCGACCTGCCGTTGGAGCACACTTCTGCCCACATAGATGTAACAGGAATTATCCAGCGGGCGACAGTGAGGCAGATCTACGGAAATACCTGCGAAGAGCCGATCGAGGCAGTCTATACCTTTCCGCTTCCGGATAACGGCGCGGTCGACCGAATGAGCATGTACATCGGAGACCGGCTGGTAGTGGGCAGGATCTACGAGAAGGAAGAGGCCAGGACGATCTATGAGGAGTCTGTACAGGAAGGAAGGACCGCCAGCCTGCTCGAACAGGAGCGCCCGAACATCTTCACACAGACCGTCGGGAACATTCTTCCCGGCGATAGTATCACGATTGAGATAAGCTATGTTGCGACAATCCCCTACGATGACGGCAGGTACACCCTCTCCTTCCCCATGGTTATTGCTCCACGCTTCACACCCGGGGTGCCGACAGGGATTACGGGAACAGGTTGGACTCCTGATACCGATCGTGTTCCAGACGCCAGCCGTGTCACACCCCATGTCGTTCCTGAAGGGATGCGCACCGGTTACGACATCGACCTTTCCGTCAGCCTCGTTACCGGCTTCCCTACCGGTCAGGTACGCTCGCTGAACCATGACATAGACGAGGAGAGATCAAGCTCCGACAGGATCGATATCTCGCTGTCGCGCGAAGACGAGATACCCAACCGCGACTTCGTGCTTACCTATACCTCGACCTCAAACAGCATCGAACCAGCGTTTCTGGCCTCGAACAGCGAACAGGGCGGTCACTTTCTCCTGATCCTCCAGCCCGATGTCGCTCCTGAATCAGACGATCTCGTCCCAAAGGAGATGTTCTTCCTGGTCGACTGTTCGGGATCCATGAACGGTCGGCCCATCGAGGCGGCCAAGGAGATGGTGAGACAGTTCATCAGGGGGATGAATCCCGACGATTCATTCCAGATCATGCGCTTCAGCGACACTTCAAGCGCCATGTCGGCAGTACCGCTCGAGAACACCGAGCTTAACGTGCAGAGAGGCATCGGGTACATAGATGCTTTGAGCGGCGAGGGCGGCACTCAGATGCTGAACGGAGTGCGCACTGCTGTAGGATTTCCCGAGGACCCCGAGAGGATGCGGTTCATCATCTTCCTGACCGACGGCCAGATAAGCAACGAGGCAGAAATCCTGGCGGAACTGAGGGAAACTCTCGGAGACAGAACAAGGCTCTTCAGCGTCGGTGTGGGTTCGAGCCCCAACAGGTATCTGATCGAGG
>JAKLEF010000209.1 GCA_022703195.1 Candidatus Fermentibacterota bacterium
CCGCGGCGGGCGTTGCCAGGAGAAAGAATCCCGGCAAAACCAATCGCGCCAGCGCCTGCCGGAACGGGTGTTCGGAGGTGCCCCGGCGGGACAGGCTGTAAGCCACGCGCAGCAACAGCACAAAAAGACAGAGCATCAGCGCCAGGGCGAGGTGGTCAGGGGTTCACCGACACCCCCATGATCAGTTCCGTGGTAGATTCGTCGATCCTGTCCGAATCCTCGTCGGGGATGTACCTGCCGTAGACCTGGCTGGTCATCCAGTGGACGGCGGCGGACAGGTCGAAGATCCCCACATGCTGGTCGGCGCCCAGCGAGAACCCCATCCCCGAGCCGGCCTCGGAAGGGTAGTCGGAGAAGGAGACGGCCGAGAGGATGGTAGTGCTCGAGGTGATCGGGAACTCGATCATCAGCCTTCCCGCATAGTCGTTCCTTGCCAGCGGCGAGGAAAGGTCGGCTTCGAAGCCCACCCGCGTGTTCTGCAGATGCGGGGCGCGGAACCTGAAGCCACCGCTCAGAACCGGGTCAAGGCATTCCCCGCCGGCGGAATAGCTGACACCGAGGGTCGCGATGTCGGTCACCTTCATCAGCCCGGCCCTGAACGCGAGTTCGGACACCTCCGTGTCGAGATACAGGACCGAGTCCACGAGCCCCGAGAAATAGTCGTACCTGACGTAGTCGAGCGAGACCGTTCCCGTTCTCAGCCCAGCGGACAGCCCGGCGGAATAGCCGTCGAACGGGCCGCACGAGACGCCCGCCACCGCATCCCACTGAACTCCCGAGCCGTAGAGGATCTCCTGGGCATAGCTCTCGCCGGTGAGCTCGTCGATACAGAACCGGGTTCCGGCGTAGTCGGCGTCGGCCACGGCCATGAGGCCGGCTCCGACGGTCAGCGAGCCGCCCAGCGGCATGGTGCCCGCGATGCACCTCATCCCCATGGCGCTCTCGGATCTCAGCTTGCGCTCTATGCCGTACCTGTGGGTCTCCTTCCAGCTGAGCGCCCCGGCCCCGGTCGAGGCGGTGGGGCCGTCCAGGTAAGACATGCCCGAAGGATTGAGGAACATGGCGAAGGCGTCGTGATTGTGCGTGGAGACGGCCCCGCCGAGTGCCGCGGAATAGGCTCCGGACCCGGACATCGGCGTACCGCCCTGGAACGAATCGAGGTAACCGTAGGAAAAGGCCTGTGTCGGCAACAGCATCGAGGCCGCCGCGAGGACAACGCAGAAGGGAAGCCTGTGAGACATCCGTCCTCCTTGGGGTGTTTTCCGATATCTAATGCACGGAGGCTCCGGAGGGAATGGGCGGCATGGCCCCGGTTCCGTCGTTGGAGTAGAATCTGCGAAGTGGTGCCGACACTCGAACGGAGGGGTGATGTTCCTTTTCATACTCGCGATTATCCTCGTCCTGATCGGGCTCGCTCTTTTCATGGGCGGTTCCGGGGCCCGCAAGGGCGACGACAGGGTGATAAGGGCCTACGGGACCGACAGATCGCCGCTCCGCAAGCTAGGCGGGCTGGCGCTCGTCGTGGGTCTGGTCCTCCTCCTGATGTCCTGCTTCGTGATGATCCCCTCGGGGCACGTTGGGGTGGTCACGATCGCAGGGCAGGTCACGATGACCTCGATACCCGAGGGCCTGCACACCAAGATCCCCTGGTCGGACATCCACCTGATGTCCATCCGCAGGCAGTCCCAATCCATGTCGATGAACGCGTCCACGTCCACCGGCGTCACCGTCGACATCCAGATGAGCCTCGTCTACAGGCTCGACCCCCGGATGGCCCCGACCATCTACCAGACTGTAGGGTCGGACTACTACGCGATCCTGATCGAACCGTTCATCAACAGGACGGCCAAGAACATCCTCGCCATGTACAACCCGGAGGCGCTCTACACCCTCGACAGGGCCGGGGTCAACACCCAGATAGAGGACAGCCTCACGACACTGCTCGCCCCCCTCGGCATCATCGTCGAACAGGCCCCGATAGAGAACATCGACCTGCCCCAGACTCTCCGGGACGCGATAGTGGCCAAGCAGGAGGCAGAGCAGGAGGCCCTCCGGATGGAGTACGTCATCCAGGCCCAGGTGCTCGAGTCCGAGAGGATGCGGATAGAGGCGCAGGGCATAGCGGACTACCAGAGCATAGTATCGACCGGTCTGACCGATGATCTGCTGTCCTGGAAGGCGATTGAGGTCACGGGCGAGCTTGCCCAGTCCGACAACAGCGTCTTCGTCATCGTGGGCGACACCGAAAACGGCCTGCCCATGATCTATCAGCCCCCTGCGCGCTGAGGAGAGCCTCTCGATCCGGCAGGAGGCAGCGGTCGCGAGTCGCGGCATGGGCATCGGTATCGAGGTGGCCGCAGGGTCGGTATCCGATGCCCTTTCCGCGGCAACCTGCGGCGCCGGCCGGATAGAGTTCTGCTCGCGCCTCTCGTGCGGAGGCGTGACACCTTCGATGTCCGACGTGCGCAGGGTCCTGCGGGAGACCGGGATCCCCGTGGTCGTCCTGGTCAGGCCGAGGCCGGGCGGCTTCGTTTACTCCCCCGGAGAGATCGCAACGGCAGTCCGGAGCATCCGCGAATGCGCATCGCGGGGGGTTTCCGGGATAGCGACCGGGGCGCTCGACGAGTTCTCGGGCATCGACGCGAAGGCGGTATCGGCTCTGGTGGGCGCGGCCGGAAGCGTGCCTGTGGTGTTCCACAGGGCCTTCGACCGGGTGCCCGACAAGCCGGCGGCCCTCGAGATTCTAATCGGCCTCGGGGTGTCGAGGGTCCTCACCTCGGGCGGCCCGCCGGCCGCGGCCGACGGGGCGGGCACGATAGCCTCGCTGGTGGAGCAGGCAGGAGGGCGTATCGAAATCCTGCCGGGAGGCGGGATCGGATCGCAGAATGCTGCAGCGCTGGCCGGGCTGACGGGGTGGATCCACGGGTCCTTCTCGGATCGCCGGGGCGTATCGGGCGAACCGGTGTTCGACCCTGCGGAGTTCGGTCGGGTGCTGTGCGCCCTGGGGCTCTCCCCTCAGGCGCCCCACAGCGACCTGTAGCGCTCCTCCAGGAACCCGGCCAGTTCGTCCATCCCCTCGCCCGTGAGGGCGCTGACTTCCATCGTCCTGACGCCGGGATTGATACTCCTGCACTCCATGGCGGCGCGCGCCGTGTCGAACCCCAGATGGGGCGCGAGGTCCTTCTTGGTGAGCAGGAGGAGGTCGATCCTGCTGAACAGGGACGGATATTTCATCACCTTGTCGTCGCCCTCGGGAAGGGACAGCAGCCCGGCCCTCAGCCTCTCGCCCAGGTCGTAGGAGCTCGGGCAGATCAGGTTTCCCACGTTCTCGACGACGAGGAAGCGCTCGACGCCCTTCGAGAGCCGGAGCCCCTGCAGGGCCGGGCCGACCGATGCCGCATCGAGGTGGCAGGCTCCCCCGGTCTCTATCTGCCATGCCTTGACACCCTTGTCCAGTATCCGCTCGGCATCCCTGCGGGTGCTCACGTCACCCTCTATCACGGCGAGCTCGGGGCCGAACCTGCCGGCCAGAGCCTCCAGGAGGGTCGTCTTGCCCGACCCGGGCGAGCTCATCAGGTTGATGCCCAGGATCTCGAGGCCGTCGAGCAGGCTCCTGTTGCGGGATGCTATCAGATCGTTCTTCTCGGATACGCTCCTGCCGATGCGCCGGATCGTCATGATCCCGCCACCATCCTTCCCTGAACCGGCCTTTCGCCGCTCCCGATCAGGGCTGCGGCCACCGCCGCGGCCTGGCCGGCCGACACGCCCCCGTCACCCATGGGGAGATCCTTGCAGTACAGGACTTCCAGCCCTTCGCCCGAATCCGCTATGTAGGCATAGGTGTCGGCCGCGAGCGGGGCGAAGGCGTCGACGGCGTCGGATCTCATCTTCACTAGCAAC
>JAKLEF010000021.1 GCA_022703195.1 Candidatus Fermentibacterota bacterium
GGTCACGGGATTCGGGAACATCGAAATCGGAAACCTGATCATGATCGCGGTCGGGCTGGCGATGATCTGGCTCGCCGTCAGGAAGAACTACGAACCGCTGCTCCTGGTCCCGATAGGATTCGGGATAGTGGCGGGCAACATCCCGTACGACGCGACCCTGATGCCGATAGGCTACCAGGACGTGCTGGGCGGGCAGCAGTCCGTCTTCAAGCTGTACTATTTCGGCGTTTCGAGCGGCCTGTTCCCTCCCCTGATCTTCCTGGGGATCGGAGCGATGACCGACTTCAGCGCCCTGCTGTCGAATCCGAAGCTGCTCCTCCTCGGGGCCGCCGCGCAGATAGGGATATTCCTCACCCTGATGGGATCTCTGATACTGGGCTTCGACCTCAAGGAAGCAGCGGCGATAGGCATAATCGGCGGGGCCGACGGGCCCACCGCGATCTTCGTCGCCAGCCAGATGGCCCCGCATCTGCTGGGGGCCATCGCCATCGCGGCCTACTCCTACATGGGACTGGTGCCCGTGATCCAGCCCCCCATAATGAAGCTGCTCACCACGCCTGCCGAGCGCAGGATCAGGATGAGGCCGGCCCGGCAGGTGTCGCGGGTGGAGAAGGTGCTCTTCCCCATAGTGGCCTTCATCGTGACGGCCTTCATCGCCCCGGGCGCGATCACCCTGCTCGGGATGCTGTTCTTCGGGAACCTCCTCCGGGAGAGCGGGGTGACGAACCGCCTGTCCGACAGCGCCCAGAACGCCCTCAACAACATCGTGGTGATGCTGCTGGGCTTCTCGGTGGGCACCAGCACCCAGGCGAGCTTCTTCCTCACACCCCAGTCTATCCTGATCTTCGCCCTTGGCGCGGCCAGCTTCGCCACCGCATCGGCGGGCGGGGTGCTCTTCGCGAAGTTCATGAACCTGTTCCTCAAGGAGGGCTGCAAGATCAACCCGCTGATAGGCTCGGCGGGGGTCTCTGCCGTCCCCGACTCCGCGCGCGTGTCGGAAGTTGTCGGGCGCGAATACGACCCGAAGAACCACCTCCTCATGCACGCCATGGGGCCGAACGTGGCCGGGGTGATAGGCAGCGCCATCGCTGCGGGCGTGCTGCTGGGCATGATCCCGCACTAGGAGGGACTTGGGCGATCTGAAGATCCGCGGCTACGACTGCCTCGTGACGGGCGGGGCGGGCTTCATAGGTTCGCACGTCTGCGAGGCCCTGCTCGCGAAGGGCAGGAGCGTGCTCGTCCTCGACGACCTCTCCACGGGCAACCTCGCGAACCTGGAGAACTGCGTCGCCGATCCCGGCTTCAGCTACACGATCGGCTCGGTCTGCGACGAGTCGCTCGTGGCCGAGGCGGTTGACCTCTGCGGTTCCGTCATTCACCTGGCTGCAGCGGTCGGGGTCGAGACGATCATCCGGCATCCCGTCGAGACCATCGAGGTGAACGTGCGGGGCACCGAGAACGTGCTCCGCGCCGCGGGCAGGAAGGGGCGCAGGACTTTCATAGCGTCCACCTCTGAGGTCTACGGCAAGGGCGAGGCACTGCCCTTCCACGAGGACGGCGACCTTGTCTTCGGGGCCACGAGCCGCAGCCGCTGGAGCTACGCCTGCTCGAAGACGATAGACGAGTTCCTGGCCCTGGCCTACTCCAAGGCGCGGGGCCTCCCCGTCACCATAGGCCGCCTCTTCAACACCGTGGGCCCCAGGCAGTCGGGCAGGTACGGCATGGTGCTGCCCCGGTTCATCAGGCAGGCCCTCGCCGGGGAGCCGATCACTGTCTACGGCGACGGCACGCAGACCCGGTGCTTCAGCCTCGTGTACGAGGTGGTGGACTGCATCCTGGCCCTGATGGAGACGCGTGATTCGGCCGGCCTCGCTGTGAACATCGGCTCCACGGAGGAGATATCGATAATGGACCTCGCAGGCCTGGTGAGGAAGAAGACCGGCTCGGCCTCCGAGATCAGGCTTGTGCCATACGACGAGGCCTACCCGAAGGACTTCGAGGACATGCAGAGGCGCGTGCCCGACGTGTCGAGGCTCATGGGCCTCGTGGGCATCACCCCGGGCGCGGGCATAGCGGAGATCATCGACAGGATACTGACTTCGGGCCGGCATCCCTCCTGAGCCCAGTGGAGAGGGTCGAGTCTTCCGGCAACCGCTCCGTCAGGAGGGCCGTCGAACTCTCGACCCCCAGGGGGGTGGACAAGCACGGGGCCTTCCTGGTGGAGGGCCCCAGGTTCGTCGCCGACATGGTTCGCAGAAGCCCCGGTCTGATCCTCGAACTGCTCGTTTGCGAGGAGGCTCCCGCCGCTTCGGGCCTGCCGGGCGGAGGAGGCATCAGAGCCCTGCTGCTACCCGAAAAGGTCTTCGGCCTGGTTTCGGATACCGTCCACTCGCAGGGCGTGGCCGCCGTGTGCAGGCTGCCCGTGCAGCCCGAGAGGCTCGAGCCGGGCGGCGGGCCGTCGTCGGTCCTCGTGATGGACGGGATATCCGATCCAGGAAACGCCGGAACCCTCCTGAGGTGTGCCGCCGCCTTCGGTTTTTCAGCAGTGCTGGCCCTCGAGGGCACGTGCAACCCATACTCCCCCAAGGTGTCCAGGGCAGCAGCGGGGGCTAACGCATTCCTGCCGGTGATGCGGGGGCTGGACGCCCCGAAGGCGTCCGCCATCCTCGAAGTCGCGGGATACACGGCACTTGCCGCGGAGAAGGGCGGGCGCCCCGTCTACTCCGCGTCCATACCCTCGCGATGCGCCCTCGTGGTCGGCTCGGAGGCCCACGGGATATCGGAAGCGGCCCGGACCATGTGCCGGGGCTCCCTGGCGGTGCCCCAGTCGCGGGATGTCGAATCCCTCAACGCCGCGGTAGCCGGTGCCGTCCTGATGAGCTGGATCGCCTCGTCCCGCGCGACGGGGAGGGCCTAGCCCCTCCCGAGGATCCCTCCCAGCAGACCCCTGAATATCGACCGCCCGACCTGGCTTCCGACCGTCCGCATGGTCTGCTTGGCCAGCGTCTCCACCATGCCCTGGCGGCGCCCGGTGCCCCAGAGGATCTCGCCGAGCCTGCCCTTCGGCTTCTCCTTCGCCTTCTTCGAGTCGGCCGCCGCTGGCGCGGCCTGGGTGGCGCGGTTCGACAGTATCTCGAAGGCCGACTCCCTGTCCACCGCGACGTCGTACCTCGAGCCGAGGGGGCTGCGCCTGCGCACCTCGTCCCTCTCCGCGTCCGTCAGGGAACCCATCCTGCACCTGGGAGGGCAGATGATCGCGCGCTCCACGGGCATCGGGACGCCCTTCTCGCGAAGCATGGAGACCAGCGCCTCGCCCACGCCTAGCTGCGATATGACATCGGCCACGTCGAGCGGAGGGTTGGGCACGAAGGTCTCGGCTGCCGTCTTCACCGCCTTGAGGTCGCGCGGTGTGAAGGCCCGCAGGGCGTGCTGTATGCGGTTGCCCATCTGGCCCAGGATCTCGTCGGGAACGTCGTCCGGGAACTGGGAGCAGAAGTAGACCCCCACGCCCTTGGACCTGACCAGGCGCACGACCTGCTCGACCCTCTGCCTGAGAGCCGGCGGCGCATCGGCGAAGAGCAGGTGGGCCTCGTCGAAGAAGAACACCATCCGCGGCCTGTCCTCGTCGCCGACCTCCGGCAGGGTCTCGAAGAGCTCCGACAGGAGCCACAGAAGGAAGCTCGAGTAGAGGCGCGGCTTCATCACGAGCTGGTCGGCCGCCAGGATGCTGATCACGCCCCTGCCCTGCAGGTCGGTCCTCATCAGGTCGCCTAGTTCCAGGGCCGGTTCCCCGAAGAAGCCCTCGCCGCCCTCGCGGTCGAGCCTGAGGAGGGCGCGCTGTATCGCGGCGATGGAGGGGGCGGACACGAGACCGTACTCTGTCGACACGTCCTTCCGGTTCTCGGTCACGAAGCCGAGCAGCGCCCGCAGGTCCTCGAGGTCGAGGAGGAGGAGCCCCTGGTCGTCGGCCATCTTGAAGGCGATCTCGAGCACTCCGGACTGGGTGTCGTTGAGTTCGAGTATCCTGCCGAGGAGCGTGGGGCCCATCTCGCTCACGGTGGTGCGGACAGGGTGGCCCTTCTTCCCGTAGAGGTCCCAGAGTATCACCGGGCTGGCTTCGCACGAATATCCCTCGATGCCGATCGAGGAGACGCGCTCCTTCACACGGTCGCTCATCTCGCCGGGCATCGCCAGGCCCGCCACGTCGCCCTTCACGTCCGCCATGAAGACCGGCACGCCCATGCGTGAGAAGCCCTCTGCCAGCACCAGCAGCGATACGGTCTTGCCCGTGCCGGTGGCCCCCGCGACCAGGCCGTGACGGTTCCCGTACTTCGCGAGGAGGTTCACCTGCTCGACGCCCTTGCCCACGAGTATCCGGTCCACTCCCGACCTCCAGTCGAACGAACGATGGACTCGACTTGCGGATGCATACCAATATGGCGAGCCCGGGAAGAAACGGGGATTTCCCGTCGTTGATGAGCTGTCAGGATCTGATCAGGAAATGGCCGGCAAGATGGCCTGCGGATGTCTGCGGGATGGAACGGGGCGGGCAACCGCCCGCCCCGGCTCATCCTCGGCTGTGCCAGTGAGAAGGCTAGTTGGTGGCCTTGATCTCCGCCCAGGTGGAGGACTCGAGTGCGGAAGTCAGATAGGACGGATCGCCGATTGCCGCCGAAGTGGACCCGGACTCGCGGCCAACCGTGAAGTAGAAGTCGACTACCGCCCCACCGTACTGGTAGTAGACCGATTCAACATCCTCAACCGTCTCGCTGAAAATGGTTACGCCGCCAGCATCCTTGATGATGCACTTTACGTCAACCAGAGGATAACTTGTTAGACCATAGAGAGGATAGGTCTTATAATGGGAAGAACCAAGGAAGAGTCCGCTTGCCCCAGTGAGATTATTTAGGGTATTTGCCTCATACACTTGAATCTGGTAGGAGTATGCACAGGAGGCGTTGGTTACATAGATATCTCCCTGTACTAGAGCGCCAGGCTCGAAAAGCTGTGCAGAGCAGATGCCTGTCATAGCCAGAACGATTGCGATCGTACTCCAGAAGCGCATACCATCTCCTTCGCGTAGGGAAACCAAGGATGAGCCTCTTATGCATTGCATCCGGGAGGGCGGCCGTCAAGTGTCGATTCGCGTAAATAGTGCAATTTATCTTGCGATATGCGAAACAAAAGGGTATTGACTTGTCGCCGGGGTTGTGGGAGCTTACCGCATCAAGCCCAAAACGGAAGGACCCAGTGATGCGATCGTCCCGGTCCGGGATCATCCTTCGGCTCGTGCCCGTGGCTCTCTTCTGCGCCCTGCCGGCGGAGGCCGGATCGATCCGGTTCGATCTCCGGTTCGCCGGATACGATTTGTCGGTCTCGGACTACGCGGGCGGCGAGTTCCCGGCATGCCCCGGGGGGCTGACCTGGTTCGACGAGGGGATGCCGAACCTCCCCGTCGTGACGAGCACCTTCGTCATCCCGCAGGGGATGTCTGTGACGGACGCGGAGGTCGAGATCATCGCCGAAGAGACTCTCGAAGGCTTCCACGACATCCTGCCCGTGCGGGTCGTCCCCTTCGGAGAGGAGCCCGGGCCCTTCCTGCGCGATCCCGCCATCTACATCTCCGACGCGCGGTTCCCGGATAGCCCCGTCGTCGGGACCGGCACCGGCACGAGAACGGGCTTCCAGCTCGGGTCGGTCTCCGTCTCGCCCTTCTCGTACAATCCGCTGTCGGGCAGGCTCTCCGTGATCACCGAAGCAACGATCACCCTCATGTATTCATCCGATCCGTCAGTCGAGCGCCTCAGCCTCACCGCCGGGCAGATCGGCCACGCCGAATCCATGCTCGGCCACATCGTGGCGAATCCCGGGGATCTCGCGGCCTGCCGGCCCGGGGAACGCGAGACCGACGACTCCTGGCCGGTCTGGGTGGCCATAGGCCCGGCCTCGATGGAAGCGACGCTCCAGCCGCTGGTCGACCACCGGAACTCGACCGGGCTCCAGGCGGCCTACGTCCCGCTCGACTCGATCTACGCGACCTACACGGGGTACGACACCCAGGAGCAGATCCGCAACTACCTCAAGTACGCCTATCAGAACCAGGGGCTAGTCTACGCCCTGATCATCGGTGACTGGGGTCCTACCCAGCGGATCTCCAGCCTGGTAGTGGGCAGTGACAGCCTGATGCTCGCCCAGACGGCCGACCTCTACTTCTCCGATCTCACCAGAATGTGGGACGGCGACGGCGACCACCTGTACGGCGAGAACACCGACTGGCTCGACTACTATGCCGACATCACGGTGGGTAGGTTCAGCTCCGACGTGCAGGCGCACGTTGCCACGATGGTGGCCAAGGCGATCTCCTACGAGACGGAGTCGGCCGAAGGATCGTGGCGCACCACCGCCCTCCTGTGCGGCGCCGGCCTCTGGCCGGACACCGAGCCCGACGGCTACTGGGGCAGCTTCGTCTGCGACTCGATCTCGAACAGGATTCCGTCGTCGTGGGTGCAGTTGAAGCGCTACGAATACTGGTCGGGCCACCCCACGGACCAGATCGACATGATCAACCAGGGCGCCAGCTACGTGAGCGACCAGGGTCACGGCGGCTCCGGCGGCGTGTACTGGTACTACGAGCCCGCCTACATGTTCACGAACCAGAACTACACCGGGATGACCAACTCCGACAGGCTGGCCATCTTCCACTCGATGGCCTGCGACCCCGGGATCCTCTCGGCCAACGGATGCAGCGCCGAGCGCCTGATGATGTGGCCCGACGGAGGCGCGGTCGCCGTCATGTACAACTCGAACTACGGCTGGGGGACCCCTCCCGACATGGGCCCCTCGGAGTGGCTCGAGGTCCACTTCGCGGATCAGCTCTTCGTCAATGGCATCGAGAGGATCGGCGACATGCAGGCCGCGGCGAAGGATGCGTTCAAGGCTGCGGGCGGCATGACCCTCCAGAACTGGGTCCTGCAGGAGAACAACTATCTCGGCGATCCCGCAGAGGTGTTCATCTCGAACCAGACCGGGATAGCGGGCGAAGAGGGCACCTCCGGGGCCTTCGCTGCGCTCGGCCCGGCCTTCCCGAACCCCGCCGCGGGAGCCTTCAGCGTGTCCTGGACCCTGCCCGGTTCTTCGTCGGGAGCCGTTCTCGGCGTGTACGACCTTGCCGGCCGCGAGGTGTGGGCATGTGATCTGCCCGCCGGTCAGGGCGGCTCCGGCCTGATCACGGTGCCCGGAACCGGCGCTTCGGGTGCGCCGCTTCCGTCGGGATGCTACCTGATCCGCATGGATTCTTCTTCGGGCTGCGCCTCGTCCATGGTGGTACTGCTCGACAACTGACGCAGCCTGCGGAAAAGGAGAGAGGCCGCGGTCGCCCGCGGCCTCCTCCGTATCGGACCTATCGACTACTGCGCGTAGAGCCTGTTGATCAGCAGCTCCGCGAGGGTGGTCAGGGTCGCGGTCCTGTCGAGCTCGGGGTAGATCTCGACGTTGTACCTTATCCTGATGCAGACGTCACCCCTGCGGACAAGAATGGCGGCCAGGGTGCTGCCGGTGTCGGTCATCTCGCCGGTCACGGCCTGGTCCCACATCTCGTTCTGCACCTCGACGGGGTTCTGCACGAATGCGAGCACCCTGTCGTAATTGCTCTGGCCCTCGGCGCAGTAGACGAGGAAGTTGACGCAGGAGGCGGCGAGCTGGCCGTCATAGAAGCTGCCCTGGGGCTTGCCGGCGGCCGGATCGCTCAGCGTCTCGGCCCAGGGCTGGAAGCCCGTGCGGCCCATGACGGCCTCCACCTCGGCGGGGGTCAGGGCGTCGTTGATCTCCCACCCGGCGGGAAGGGTGATCGTCTCGCTCAGGGCGGGGGTCTCCGGCGTATCGGGGGTGTCCGTGGCGACGGCCGTGGAATCGGCACCGGCGTTGTCCGCCGGCTTCTCGCCGCAGCCGGCGAGAACGGTGACCAGAAGCGCAACCACGATCAGCAGTACCCTGGACATGACACTCCCTTCGGTGCAGTGCAGTGCAGTGATGACGGCTCGGACGCTGTAATCCGTACAGCACCCGAATATGAACCCGCACCGGCGCCCCGCAAAGCCATCCCCCGCCTTCGGCCGATTCCTGGTTTCAGATGCTTCAGATGCAGTCGTAAAAAATTAAACAGCAACAACTAAGCTTCTGGCGCAGTTTCCAATACGAATAGTGATGGGATTATTTCAAATCCCATCACTATTTCCTCGCATTGACCATGTTCGGATCGCTCCGAAAACGTGCCCGGTCTAGTAACTGCCGAAGATCCTCAGGTTGGGGATGGGCTGGTACCAGTAGTAGAACTCGATCCCGTACAGGATGCTGTCGACGGCTACCGTGTCCTCGACGATGTCGGTGATGCTCATCTTGACGAAGTTGTCGCTCTCGAGCTGGATGAAGAGCCTGTCACCGTCGATGAGATGGATCGAGTCGACATAACCGGAGTCCGGCGCGATCCTGGGATTGTTGCCCTTGGCCATCACGACGTGGTTCCCGTCGCCGAAGGGCGGCAGGTCGCCAGAATTGAGCCCGACGGGACTCTGGGCCCATCCGCCGTCGAAGCAGTAGGCATCCTGTACGAACGAGGGATCGGAGGCCTTGCCCACCGAGCCCTGCTCCTCGCCGAAGATGATCGCGTCGACGCTGTCGGCGGGGGCATGGTCGGACCAGAGGATGTAGGATCCGCACGTGTTCGCGATGGTGTTGGCGTAATCTGCATAATCCTCGGAAGTGTCGACTCCCTTGAAGGCCAGTACCGTGTAGTAGCCCGCCCCTCCGTCATGGGACGAGACGTCGTCCACATAGGTCGTATCTTCGATGTTCACGAGTTCGTCCCAGTAGCCCGTGGTCTCGGACCAGTAGAGCCTGTAGCCGTCCACGTCGGGGACGGAGTTCCAGCTGAGGCAGACTTCGGTTCCCTCGCAGAGGGAGTCGACCACCATGAGTCCTGTGACCTGCGGCAGAGTTCCCGTAGGCGACGACGGATCGCCGCAGCCTGCAGTAACAGCGAGAACCGCACATGCGCAGACAAGAGATGTCTTCCTCATATCCCCTCCATCGATCCTACCGTTATTATCCGGAACGGGATATTGTAACCCGGCCGGCGCTCCCGCGCAATTGCACGGAGTCAGGCCGGCGGCATGGATTTCCGGCAAGGGAGGGCATGGGGTGTCAGGATCGGCGCGCAGTACTGTGAAGGGTCGAGTTACGGCAATGATATGCAGTCCGTTGGTCCTCATTTTCACTGCTCTTCTGCTGGCCGCCGGGTGTGGATCGGATTCCCCGTCGGGGCCGGACTGGACAGGCGATGTGGGATACGCAGGCGTCAGGTCATCGAGCTACGGTGCCGACCCCTACCCCGATCCCGCAGGCTGGCAGGACTACGTCGAGGCCATGTCCGACGCCTTCCCCGGCTCGACTCCGTGCGCACTCTGGATAGTGGGAACCGTGGACGGGAGCATAGAGGGGATCAACCTCGAATTCCCATCGGACGGCGGGACCTATCCCCATGTCAGCTTCACGGAGGAGGACCTGCACGAGGAGTACCTGGACTGGTTCGATCAATGCGGCATCAGAGTATTCCTGCAGGTCGAGCCCGGCTTCGCCGACTTGGATACTCTCATCACGCTCGTGTTGGACAGGTACGGAGACCATCCCTGCGTGGCCGGCTTCGGCGTCGACGTGGAGTGGTACGGGAACGTCACCGAGGGCGGGGAGGGCACTCCCGTGGACGACGCCTCGGCGGAGGCCTGGGAGACGCATCTACAGTCATACGGCTCCGACCTGGGGCTCTTCCTTAAGCACTGGGACCCGGTATTCATGCCTCCGTCGTACCGGGGGAACCTGATCTTCGTCGACGACGGACAGGGCTACGGCGACATGGAGGGCTACCTGGCGGACATGGCGGCCTGGGCGGAGGAGTTCGCGCCGAACCGGGTGTTCTTCCAGTACGGCTACGAAGCTGACAGGGTCTGGTGGGACCTGCTGGAGTCGCCTCCTGCGGACATAGGCGAGGCGCTTGCGGCGCAGACCGCCCAGGAATGCGGCCTCTTCTGGGTCGACTTCAACCTCGCCGAGCTCGATCCCTGACCCGGCCGAGCCCTGGTTTCAGATGCTTCAGATGCAGTCGGAAAAGAATGCCTTGCTTCCAATTGATCTCAACGGCAGATATCTGTTCTGAATGATGATAGGTATTCCTCGAACCCCATTCCGTATGTTCTCTCGAAAACCTCGTCGGGATCGCTCCAGAACGTGTGCCCGGTCATGTACTCCTGGAAGCGCTCGCGCCCGAACCTGTCGATCAGATCATCCACTATCAGTGCGAACTCGCAGTAGATGAAGGGCATCCGGTTCTCGACATCAAGGGGCACGTCCTCCTCCGCATCCGTTCCATAGGCTTCCGGGGGCATCCAGTTGCCCTCCGCGATCAGCCGTACGGTTTCGGCGGAATCCGGGTAGAACGGAGTGCCCATCTGGCGCGAGCCGAGGGTCGCGACGCCCTCGAGCAGCCATTTCGGGTATCTGATCGAGGCCGGGATGCCCAGGTTCTGGAAGATCAGCACGTGGGAGAGCTCGTGCTCGAGATAGGTCTCTAGCGAAACCGTGCCGTCGGCGTCCTCCCTCGACAACCACGGCGACACCACGATCGTGCCGTTGTAGAAGGCGCAGAGACGGGCTCTGGATAACGACCTCCGCGAATAGGTACGGTCGTCGCCGAAAAGGAGTATCCTGGGCCTGGATGCGAACTGCAGCCCGTGGAACTCCTCGACCCTTCCGAAGACCGTGTCCATCCAGCGAAGATCGCCGAAGTCGTATCCCTTCTGGGTGAAGACGACGGCGTTATCGAGGTCGGTCCGCTCGAATCCGATGACCACGGGCGAAAGCGGGAAGAGCTTGCCGAACAGCAGGATGTACGCCAGTACCCCCGCGACGGCCATCGATGCGGCAGCCGCGATCATCCTGGGAAGGCGCTTCCGGTTCCTGGTCATCGCCACCTCCGTGCAGGGATGCCTCCTCTATCCCCGGGGCATCCCTCCGTTCCTGGTTATGATGGCCCGAAAGGCCATACGGGCAGCGCGGGATTCCGCCGGGAAGAAACCGCGGACGGCGGCCCTCCCGTGTTCCCTGGCAGGCCCGGGGCCTGCTGGATCAGAGTCCTGGCGTTCCCGCAGCCATGCCTAGCCATGCCAGAACGGTCACGCCCTGGTCGGTGTCGGAACCGGCAGTCAGGAATACGCCTGGAACGTCGGTAGCCGCTATCCCGGTGAGTTCGTCCGCCGAGGCGAGACCGACCACGGCCTCCTCGATCAGTGTTCCATCAGGCTCGATGATGACAAGCAGCGGATATGCCGCGCCCCAGACCCAGGGCTGCTCCCCCCCGGGGGCCGAGGTAGCGCCGACGCCGATCAGAGCGCCCGAGGGAGCCTCGGTGACCTGGTTCAGGCCCGCGAGGCCCATCCCAGCGCCGGTCGCCTTCCACACCGGCTCGCCGGTCTCGCCGTCGAGCAGGCAGACGAACCATTCCTCGGGCGAGGTGAACCACTGCGAGACCCTCCCCGCGACGATCACATCTCCGGAGGAGGTCATGCCCAGCGAGGAGACCGACGGGCCGATCTCGCCCACCGGTTCCGCGAGGTCGAGCAGGTAGATGCTGGTCAGGAGCACCGAGAACACGGCTTCGCCCTCCGGTGTGATCCTGACGATCCTCGTCCAGTCGCCGTTGCAGTCCGGGCGGCTGCTGACCAGGTATCCCGATTCCTGTGACCCGGCGACCACCGGCCCGTTCTCGAACTCGTCCGTGCCATCGAGGATGCAGGTCCAGAGGGTGTCGATGCCCGATACGCAGGCCAGGGCCTGGCATCCGTCGCCGCCTGCCGGCTGGTATTCCGTGATGACGGGCATTGCAGAGAGATCGGCCTCGGCGCACACGATCGCGCCGTCCGGAGATGCCTCCATGGTCCATGCGGCCCAGTTGTTCGACACGGGCGGGGAATAGACGAACCTGCCGGCAGCGATACCGGGAAGACCGAATGCGCCGGCCTCGAACCCGTCGAGGTGGAGGGGTGACCAGCCCTCTGCCGGTATGGAGCACGGCTCCTCCGAGAGCACCTCGACCGACGTCATAGACGAACAGGAAAGGATCAGGAGCAGAGTAGTCATCGGCGGCAACCTCCGTATCTCGCCCGGGCAGGAAGCGGCATGCTCTCAGAACAGTCGGTCCTGGTTTCCGCTCACACGGCAATATCCGGGTCCGACGGAGACTGTGCCAAACTCCATGCCGTCATTCACAGGCACGCCGTTTCGTACGACGCCGAGTCCGTCTGTCGAAATACCGTCCGGCAAGCCGGGATGCCCCGGCTCTGTCCGTACTGCCCTCATGCACCCGATCCGGTATAGTGTACTCCGTGTTTCCCGCTCCCATGAACAGGACAGGAGGCGACGATTGTCCGGATCGATTCCTGCAATGACTCTGCTCTGTATTCTCCTTCTCCTGTCCACGGGGGTGGCCGTGGCCAATCCATCACCCGGGGTTAACTGGGGAAAGGGCGGACTAAGCCTTTTGCAGACGGTCGAATTCGTCGTTCAGGAACAATGGCCTACTTCGGATGATTCGAGCACGGTCATGATCCTCTATGGAGGGCCGTCGTTCGTCTATACGCACTCGCCGGACGACCTGTCGGGGCCCGGGATCGGAGCCGAAGCCGGCGCAGAGCTCCGGAGGCAGTTCACCGGACGATCGAGTGGTCCCTTCATGAGCCTCTATGCCGGTGCAGGATCCCTGTGGCCGCTCTCCGAGTCGGAGTCCTCATGGATCAGGGCGGTTTCCGCCGGGTGCAAGCTGGGCTACAGGATCCCGCTGCGCAGGGATGGATCCGATATCGACCTGGAACCCTATGGGGCCCTGGCATGCGGATACTCGCTCGCAGGTGACGAATCCTTCTCGGTGGCGGTCTACCTGGGTCTGAAGTTCGCGTTCTTCTGACCTTCACGGCACGATGACAGGCAAGCGGCTGCACGGACACGCAACCCGCGTGCTCCGGCGGTTCCTTCAGGTTATTCTTCAGCCTGCCCGGCGACTGTGACGACTCTCGATCCGTGCTGCTGACACCTGACAGGGGGATGGTTGCGGGATGGAAGTATCGATCAGGAGAGAAACGGAGAAGGACCATAGAGCTGTCGAGGAGCTGAACCGCGAGGCGTTCTGGAACCTCTACCTCCCGGGATGCAACGAGCACTATCTCGCTCATGTCATGCGGAGCCACCCCGACTTCATCCCCGAGCTGGACTTCGTGGCCGAGTCGGACGGCCGCATCGTGGGCAGCATCATGTACACGCGGGCCTGGCTGATCGGGGAGGACGGCGCCGAGAGCGAGATCGTGAGCTTCGGCCCGCTCTGCGTGCTGCCGTCGCATCAGCGGAGGG
>JAKLEF010000210.1 GCA_022703195.1 Candidatus Fermentibacterota bacterium
CACATGCCTCGGCGCGGTGGTCACCGTGGACGCTCCAGGCCCTCTGAGCTTCTCGGTGGGGCTGGAGGACTTCTCGAAGGACGCCCCGGCAGGCTGGGACGGCAGCGTTGATGCCTTCCTCGTCACCCTCTTCCCGACGGCCGGGCTCGAACTCCTCGACGGATTCGAGGTCTTCGCCGGGCCCGGCGCCGTCTATCTCTCGGGAGACTACAGCGGAACCGACAGGTACGGCAGGTTCGTGGAGGCCGACGGCGCGAGCGTGGGATTCGGGTTCTCGGCGGGAGGCGAAATCTCCATAAGCGGCCCGCTCAGCGGCAGGCTCGAGTACCGGAGGACGTTCATGGACCTCTCCACCGGCAGTGCGGTGGTGGACGGAACCGGGCAGTCGGTCTACCCCGCCGAGGAGACGGATCTCGGCTATTCGCAGTTCGGCTTCGCCCTTGTCGTCTCGATCCTGGGCGGGGAGGGCTCCCTTCTGGGTGGGCTTTGATTTCGGGCCCGGCGTTACTATTATTGCCGATCCTCGGAAGGCGCCGGCGTAGCTCAGGTGGTAGAGCAGCGCACTCGTAATGCGCAGGTCATCGGTTCGAGTCCGATCGCCGGCTCCAGCTCCTTCACGGGACGGGTTCTTCTTGGATAAGCCCATCATCAGCGGTTCCGGCATCAGAGGCGTGTTCGGCAGGTCCTTCACGGTCGCCGATGCGATGGGTTTCGCAGCGGCCTTCGGCGAGATCGCCGGACCGGGCCCGGTGATCGTCGGCAGGGACACGCGCCGCAGCGGGCCCGCCGTCGAGGCCGCCGTGGTGTCGGGGCTCTGCGCGGTCGGGTGCGAGCCCGTGCTGATAGGCGTGGCGCCCACCCCCACCATCCAGATGGAGGTCATCTCCTCCGGGGCCAGGGGCGGGATCGCGATCACTTCTAGCCACAACCCGGGCGACTGGAACGCTCTGAAGCTGATAGGCCGCGACGGGGTGTTCCTCAGGGCGCAGGCGAGGGCCGCCCTGATGGAGAGGACGGCCGCCTCCCGAAGGTGGACCGGGTACGACGAGGCGGGCGCTCCGGCACATTCCTACGGGGCGGTCGACAGGCATGTCGAGAATGTCGCGGCGCTTCCGCTCGTGCGGTGCGACGGCAGGCCCATGCGCGCCGTGCTCGACGTCGTGGGGGGCACGGGCCTCCTGCTGGGGCCGGTGCTGATGGACATGCTGGGCGTAGAGTACTCCATCATCAACAGCTCCATGACCCCCGCGGGCGACTTCCCCAGGGTGGCCGAACCCCTGCCGATGTACATAGGCGACCTCTGCAGGGCGGTCGTGGAGACGGGCTCCGACATCGGTTTCGCGTACGATCCCGACGGCGACAGGCTCGCCCTGGTCGACGAGACCGGAAGGGCGCCTGGTGAGGAGTACACCGTCGCGCTCGCCGTCGATCACGTGCTCGCCCACAGGAAGTCGCCGGTCGTCGTCAACATGTCCACGTCCGGCCTGGCCGGGATCTGCGCTTCGAGGCACGGCGCCGTGCTCTCGAGATCGCCGGTGGGCGAGGTGAACGTGGTCGAGGAGATGGAGGCCACGGGCGCCAGCATCGGAGGCGAGGGGAACGGCGGCGTGATCGACCGGGAGTGCCATCCCGGGCGCGACAGCGCGGTGGCTGCGGCCTACGCCGTCTCGCTGCTCCGGGAGAGGGACTGCACCCTGTCCGAATGGATCGCCACGCTTCCCCCGCTCAGTATGATCAAGCTCAAGTTCAGGTTCGAGGGGACGCTCGACGACCTGAGACCCCGTCTGGAGAGTGAGTTCGGCAGCCCTTCCGACACCAGGGACGGGCTCAGGTTCGTCACGCCCGGGGGATGGGTCCACGTGAGGCGGTCCGGCACGGAGCCGGTCGTGAGGCTGATAGCCGAGGATTCCGACGAGCGCGCCCTCGATTCGATCAGAGCCGGGTTCGTCGAGATGGCGGGTGAACCATGTGCGGAATAGTCGGGTACGTGGGCTCCAAGAACGCCCTGGAGATACTCCTCGGCGGCCTGCGCAGGCTCGAATACAGGGGTTACGACTCCGCCGGATACGCCGTGCAGAGCGCAGACGGGCTCATCATCCGCAGGTGCAGGGGGAGGGTGGCCGACCTCGAGGCGCTCGACCCCGGCGATGCCGTCAAGGCCACCGCAGGGATAGCCCACACGAGATGGGCGACGCACGGCGAACCCTCTGAGAGGAACGCCCATCCCCAGATGGACAGCACCGGCAGGATAGCCCTGGTGCACAACGGCATAATCGAGAACTACAGGGCTCTCAGGCGCGAGCTCCAGGCACAGGGCATCGAGTTCAAGTCCGACACCGACACCGAGGTCATCGCCCAGCTCGTCGGCCTCGAGGTCACGGCGGGCAAGGGCCTCTTCGAGTCCGTCAGGTCCGCCCTGGCCAGGGTACAGGGGGCATACGGCATCGCGGTGATCTCCACACTCGAACCCGGAACGATGGTGGCGGCCAGACACGGAAGTCCCCTGGTGGTAGGGGTCGGAGAATCCGAGTTCATCGTGGCGAGCGACGTGGCCGCGATCATCTCTCACACCCGCGACGTGATCTTCCTGGGTGAAGGCGAGGTCGTGAGCGTCGGCCTGGATGGGATGTCGTCCGACAGGACCCCGGGGCTCCTGCGCGACCGGGTCGAGACCGTGGAATGGGACCTCGCCGAGATAGAGAAGAACGGCTTCTCGCACTACATGCTCAAGGAGATCTTCAGCCAGCCGGAGTCGCTCACCAACGCCTTCCTCGGCAGGATCGACCTGGACGAGGGCACGGCCCACCTCGGCGGCCTCGGCCTGACCCCCGCCGACATGAACGCCGTACAGCGGATCATCATCACCGCCTGCGGGACCTCGTGGCATGCCGCACTGATAGGCAAGTACCTGATAGAATCCCTGGCCAGGGTGCCCGTGGACGTCGAGTACGCCTCCGAGTTCAGGTACCGCGACTTCGTGATAAGCCCGGGCTCGATAATGTTCGTGATCAGCCAGAGCGGGGAGACCGCCGACACCCTGGCGGCGCTGCGGGCCTGCAGGAGCAGGGGCTGCAGGGTGTTCGGCATAGTGAACGTGGTCGGTTCGACCATCGCCAGGGAGACCGACGCAGGCGTCTACATCCATGCCGGGCCGGAGATAGGCGTCGCCTCGACAAAGGCCTTCACCTCCCAGGTCATGGTCCTCTCGCTCGTGGCGATGGCGTTCGGTAGGGCACGCGGGGTGCTCAGCAGGGCCCAGGGCGTCGAACTGGCCCGGGAGATCAAGCTCATCCCGGGGAAGGTCTCGAAGATACTCGAGAGCTCCGACGTCATAGCCTCGCTCGCCCGGGAGTTCACCTTCGCGCGGAACTTCCTTTACCTCGGGAGGGGATACAACTACCCGGTCGCCCTGGAAGGGGCGCTGAAGCTGAAGGAGATCTCCTACATCCACGCCGAGGGGTACCCGGCCGCGGAGATGAAGCACGGCCCCATCGCCCTGATCGACGAGGAGATGCCGGTCCTAGTCATCGCGGTGAAGGATGCGGCCTACGACAAGATCCTCTCGAACATCCAGGAGGTGAGGGCCAGGCGGGGCAGGGTGCTCGCCGTGGCCACGGAGGGTGACGAGGAGATCTCGTCGGTCAGCGACCACGTGCTGTGGGTGCCGGCGGCCGTCGATCCCCTGATGCCCCTGCTCACCGTGATACCGCTCCAGCTCCTCGCCTATCATGTGGCCACGGCCAGGGGCTGCGACGTGGACAAGCCGCGCAACCTCGCGAAGAGCGTTACGGTCGAGTAAGCCTCAAACCTCGCGCGCGCGAGGTGGACTCAAGGCTTTCCCAATTCCGCCTCCACGAACTCACGGAAGTACTTCTTCAGGGGAA
>JAKLEF010000211.1 GCA_022703195.1 Candidatus Fermentibacterota bacterium
TTCATCGAGGAGTCGACCCTGATGCCCCTGCGGTCGAACTCAACCCCTGATTCAGACAGGCCCTCGAGGTCGAGCCGCGGGATCCTGCCTGCGGCTACCAGGAGGGCTTCCGCCTCGACCACGGCGCCATCCGAGAGCACTACGCGGGAGTGCCCGGGGCCTGCCTCGGCGGAGGCTGCCGCCCTGCCAGTCTCTATGCGAACTCCCTGCCTGGAGAGGGCGTTCCTGAGCACCTTCCTCACGTCGGGATCGATGCCCGGAAGGATGTCGTCGAGCATCTCGAGGATCGTGACGGTCACCCCGAATGTCGCCAGGATAGAAGCGAACTCGCAGCCCACCACTCCACCCCCCACTATCGCGAGGGAGCGCGGCAGCTCCTTCCAGGCCAGGACCTCGGTGCTCGAGAGAGCTCCCTCGACGCGGAGCGGACCGGGGAAGGCCGGCTGCGAGCCGGTCGCCAGGAGGATGTTGGCGGCCTGGAAGACCTCCCCGCCCACGGCCACCGCATCTGCGGCCTTCAGGGATGCCCTTCCCCTGAGGATCTCGATTCCGAGGCCGGTCATCCTGGCCTCTATCCCCTTCCTCAGGCGGGTGACGACCATGTCCCTGCGCCTGGCGACGGCCGGGAAGTCGAGCTCCAGCGAACCCCTGAGCCCCATGCGCCCGGCGGTCCTCGCGGCGTGGAGCAGATCCGCGGTGGCGGCCAGCGTCTTCGTGGGGATGCAGCCCCTGTTGAGGCACGTGCCCCCGAGATCCTCCTCTTCGACTACTGCAACGCGGGCTCCGAGCTGGGAGGCCCTGATCGCCGGGACGTACCCGGCCGGGCCGGAACCTATGACTATCAGATCGTACCGGGTCATCGACTCTCCTCGGGATCGGGGAAGGAATGTGACGGAGACGCTCCACGCGGGGTATAATAACTATCCAGACACCGAACCGGGGGGATGTTTTGACAGCTGTCCTGCTGGCCCTGGCCGTCTCGGCCCCGTCGGACTTCGTGGACGCACGCATCGAACTCCGCTGCGAAACGGGCGAGGCCTTCCTCTCCCAGGGGCTTCTCGAGGAGGCGGAGAGCGAGTTCAGGGAGGCACTGAGGCTCGAGCCCTCCTGTCCCGCCGCCGTGCTCGGCCTGGGCAGGATCTACAGGGCCCGCGAGGCCTGGGAGCAGGCGGAAACCTGTCTGAGGCAGTATACCGACTCGTTCCCCTCCGACCCGGCCGGGCTCTTCGAGCTTGCCGGCCTCCTGATGGACATGGACAGAGCGGGGGAGGCGCTCGCCTTCGCCTCGAGGGCCGCGGAATCGGCCTCCACGGACGGCAGCGCCTGGCTGCTCGCGGGACGGGCCGGGCTCGCCTCGGACGACACCACGGGTGCGGTCCGCTCGCTCGGCAGGGCACTGGAGCTGGGAGGCGCCCCCGCGCTGGAGGCCTCGGTCATCATGTCCGGGATAGCACTCGCCGAAGACGACACCGACCTCGCACTCGAGCTCCTGGGGTGGGGTGTCGGGGAGGGCCATGCCCCCTCCTGCTTCAGGCTGGGAAAGCTGTACGTCTCCTGGGGCGACCTCGTGAGGGGATCGGCCCTCCTCAGGCAGAGCATCCTCATCTCCCCCTCGGGCCCGTGTTCCGACTCCGCCCGTATCCTGCTCGACGAACTCGCCGGGTCGGGCTTCTTCGAGGGTCCCTTCGTGGATCCGGAAAACTGAACTCCGAGACAGGGCTGTTCGAGGATGTCCGAGAGAAGGTCCGGAGGGCCCTCTCCCGGACCCAGTCCGACTTCGCGGAGTTCCGTGTGGAGTCGCTGTCCTCCATGTCGATGGAGCAGGGCGGAGGGACGCTCTCCGACATCTCCTGCAGGGTCGAGACGGGCATCCATGCGAGGGTCCTGGAGAACGGCTGCTGGGGCTCGGCCTCGGCCTCGGCCGACAGGGACCCGGGCAGGCTGCTAGAGGACGCAGTCCGGGCGGCTGTAACAGCCGGAGGCAGTGGCTCGGTCAAGCTCGCCCCAGCCCCGGCCGCCAGGGAGGACTGGCGCCCGCGAGCGATAGAGCCCGTCGAGGAGGCTCCGGTCTCTGACAAGGCGTTCCTGTGCAGGAGATACATGGAGCTCCTCGGCGCGGAGACCTCGGGAGCAGCCTGCAGGGTGGGCTACCGCGACTTCAGGAGGCTGAAGGCCGTCATCAGCTCCGCGGGATGCGACGTATCCGAGGAGGAGCAGTTCTGCGGATTCCGCTTCGATGCCGTGTCGCGATCGACCGGGCTGAGGGCGACCCGCGAGAGGGCGGGCAGGGCCGGGCTCGAATTCTTCAGGTCGCGCGAGGACATCGTCAGCGAGGTTGCCGAGGAATGCTCGGCGCTCGACTCGGCCGTCCCCGCGCCGGCACCCGGGGGAAGGCTGCTGCTCGATCCCGAGATAGCCGGCGTCTTCGTCCACGAGGTGTTCGGGCATCTCTGCGAGTCGGGATCGCATCCCCTGGCCTCTTCGCTCGGGGGGTACCTCAGGCGGGGGAGCCGGATGGCCTCCGCCTGCGTCAGCATAGTGGACGATTCGACCCACTTCTCGATGCCCGGGAGCTGCGCCTTCGACGACGAGGGGACGGCGGGTGGACGGACCCAGATCGTCTCCTCCGGAGTCCTGGGGAGCCTGCTGCACACCATCGAGACGGCCGGTTGCGCGGGCGCCTCCCCCACCGGCAACGCGAGGGCGGTCGACTACAGGTCGATGCCATCGGCCAGGATGACCTGCACCTACATGGCTCCGGGGAGCATGGCCGCCGCATCCATGCCTGCGATGCTCTCCGACGGGCTCTACCTGGTCGGGGCTCTCGGCGGCTCGACGGACATGGGCTCCTTCTCGCTGACTTCGAGGCTCGGCTGGATCGTGGAGTCGGGCAGGCCAACGGTTCTCACCGGGCCGGTCACGCTCAGCGGAAGGGTCTTCGACTTCCTCAAGTCGGTGCAGTGCGTGGGCGCCGACCTCACCCTGTTCAGCGGCCCCGGCGGATGCTCCAGGTCCGGCGACGGACTGCTGCCGGTGAGCTACGGCGCGCCGCACACGCTGGTCTTCGCACAGGGAGCCGGCCGATGAGGGCGATCAGCGTCCTCGAGGCGGCTTCGAGGGTCTCCGAGGCGTCAGAGGTGCTCGAGCTGGACATATCCATGGACTCGGCCCGCCTCACTCCGGGAGGGGGCCTCGTCCGATCATCCGGGAGCGAATCCTCGACCACCGTCAGGATCATCCGGAACGGCAGGATCGGCGTGGCGTCCGTCTCGGGGGGCGGGGGCCCGCCCGAACTCATGGACAAGGCCATTTCCGTGTCGAGGGTCGGACCAGCGGCGTCGATCGCCTTCCCGGGCCCGTCCGAACCCGGGACGCTCGACATATCGCATCCCCTCGTCGCATCCGCGGGCCTCGAGGATCTGACGGCACTCCTGGTGGGGATCGAGGAGGAGCTGGCTTCGCTCTGGCCCAGATCCACGGTCAGGGGAGCCGTCTCCAGGCGCACCACGGAGGTCTCCCTCGCCAACTCGTCCGGATTCACGGGCTCCTATTCCAAGTCGGTGCTCGAGGTAGCGCTCGTTTTCACCTTCGCCGGACCGGACGGGCTCACGGTGCGCAACTGCAGGTTCGTGACGGGTCTGCCGCTGACCGACCCGGCCAGGATCATCGAGGGGCTGATGCCCTGCCCGCAGGGCACCAGGAAGGTCGCCCCGCCGGACCGGAGCGTCCCGGCGGTCCTCTCCCCCAGGGTGCTCTCCACCCTCCTCCAGTCGCTTCGCAGCCAGGCCGCGGGCTGGACGAGGG
>JAKLEF010000212.1 GCA_022703195.1 Candidatus Fermentibacterota bacterium
CGCCTGCGGATCGATAGGCATCTTCGACCTGGGCGGCCGCAGGATCGGCAGCGTAGAGGCCGGCGCGGACGGCCTCGCGACTTGGGTGCCCGGTTCCGGGATCGCCCGAGGCCTGTACGTCGCGGTGCCCGGCAACCCGGGCGGCTCATCGGGCGCAGGCGCGGAGTTCGTGCTGCTGCGCTGACGGGGCCGGCCGGCTCACCCCTCCAGCGCCGTCAGCATCGCCTCCCTGTAACCCTCGAAGGCCTTCCTGCCGGCATCGGTGAGCTTGTACATCGTACGGGGCTTCCTGCCCACGAACTCCTTCCTCTCCTCTACGTACCCGGCTCCGGTGAGCCTGCTCATGTGCGACGACAGGTTGCCGTTGGTCATGTCCGTGCGGTTGAGGAGGAACACGAAGTCGGCCGAATCGATCACGTACAGGTTCGCCATGATCGAGAGGCGCGAGGGCTCGTGGATCAGCCTGTCGATCTCCGGGAGCCCCTTCCCGTCGACAGCGGGAGCGCCCGCCATCAGGCCGCCTCCGCCCTCTGAACTGGGTTTTTCATCGCGAACCTCGCGATGAGGATGATCCCCACCGCGATGATCGGCGCACCCGTGGCGATCATCGGCCACGGCAGGGACTGGGCGGAGAACTGCGCCCCGGCGAAGTTGACGAGCGCCATGACGGCGAATACGAAGAACCGTCCGGCCGACTTGGCCCACGCCACGACGCTCATCCCCAGGGCGATCGACAGGCCCAGTGCGATGGTGAGGTTGGCCGAGACGAAGCCAGTCAGGCCGGAGAGCCTGTCGGCGAAGAACACGGCGAGACCGATCGGCAGGGGCAGGAGGATGAGGAGTGCGATGAGGACTATGCCCATCCGCTCGCGGGCCCTGCGGTTCGCCGCGAACCGCACGCGGCCGACCCGGGGGACCACCACCAGCCTGTTCAGGAGAAGTGCCAGTCCCAGGCAGTACGACGGCACCAGGTAGGCACCGATATGCGCAAGCAGGCCGTAGCCCAGCAGTCCGGCACCGATCACGATGTCCAGCACCCCGTTCTCGCTTCTCGTGCCGTAGGCCCTGCTTTCGACTTCCCCGAGATCCATGACGTCCATCTCTTGCCTCCTCAAACTAGTTTGTACTGCAAATCTATCTGCGCAGCTAGGCTTGTCAATAGGGAACAGGGGGAACGGGGTCTGGCTACTTTTGCGTTAACACGCGCATCGCGTTGTCTGGCAGCCATATGAGAGATAGTCGTTTCGAGGGCTTCTCGGCAGAGTCGAATAACCGCCAAGAGAGCCATCGATCCGCCTCCCGGCAGGGCCGGCCGCCGAAGAGAGGGGACACTGGAGAGATGAGCACAAGCGGATTGGCAGTTCTCCGTGCAGCCAGCGGATCCAGCTCTGGTCAGCGGGGTCCCCGGCCGTCACATAGGTTTTTGGGAAGATCGGCTTCATCGCCCGGTCGACCCTGACCTGGCAACCACTCTACCCGCCCCGCGCTCGGCAGCGGGGAGCGTGATCCGCCCCTGCAGAGCCTGCGGCTTCGGCGGAGCTTCCCCTCCGGGTCAGGTTCTGCAAGAATATGACTTCCGGGTTGACCGTCTTCGGATCGGCCACGATCGGCAACCGAGCCTCGAGTTGTGATGGTGCTCGCAGGGCAGCCGTTTCGATCGGGAGGTCGGTGATGGATCCCAGGCGCGCCGTGATACCTGCACTTGTCCTCGCTCACTTCTGCAACCTCGAAGCCGATTCCGTGACCATGTACACCTTCAACGACGGCCGGACAGTGATCCCGGTCCAGTCCAGCTCGGTTTCGATGGCGGCAGAGACCGTGACGGTGACCCCGGCCTCCCTCGAACCACGGTCATGGGACGGCGCGCAGGAACTCCGCGTCGACTGCGTCTTCCATTTCGTCAACGCCGGATCGGAGGCGGTGTCCTCAGTCGTCGGCTTCCCGTTCGAGGGCAACATCGACGAGACCCGGTACAGCCGGTTCGGCTGGGATCCCGACAGCAGCATGAGGCACAGGGTCGAGGATGCTCTGTCATCCGGCATCCCTGCCGAGTGGATGATAACCCCCGGCCTGGACTTCACCGCATCCGTCGACGGAGAGGATGTGCCGGTCCGCTACAGCTTCGGCGATCCCGACGCGGAGAGCGGGATGGACTACTGGCCGATGTGGGCGGTATGGGACATGGCCTTCCCGCCCGGCCGCGACGTTGTCCTGCGCTGCAGCTACGTCACGGGCCTCAACTTCCACGAGTACGGCGAATACGGCTACGACTTCACCTACATCACCCGCACCGGAGGTCTCTGGGACGGCCCGATCGGATCAGCCGCGATCAGCATCACGGTGCCCGACCCGGTTCCCCTGCCGCAGCCCGGCTCAAGATCCCCCTGCTGGTGGGAGTGGAGCGGTTCACCATCCGTCGACGGGAGGACCCTCCGCTGGGAGATGAGGGACTGGGAGCCCGCCGAGGACATCGGGTTCCATGTGCGAGGCGCGGGATCCATCGGGAGGCAGATCTACAGGAGGGGGATCGAGGTCGATCCCGGCTCCGTGATCGACAGGGAGAGCCCCGAGAGCCTCTTCGAGAGCGCCGTGCGACTTTCGGACCGCACGATCGATCTCGAGACCGATGCGTTCTCGGTCGTCAGGGAGCTCAGGCAGGCTGTCTGCCCTGATTCAGACGGGCACTCGGGCTTCACGGCCCATTCCGGCGGAAGCGATCCCGAGCCCGGCCTGGCCGGGCTTTTCGACGAGCTCGAGGCATCCCTCGCGGCCGAGTCCGCCGCAGTGGGGTCCGCCGGATACGGCCCGCTCATGACGATGTTCGCGCTGAGGACGAACTGGCACGGGGCGAACCTCGCGATGTACGGCGCGAATCCTTCGCTCGAGGCGCGCTTCCTGACCGCGCTGTCCCTTCACGAGGGGGCGGTCGCGGGGATCGCTCCGGAGGATCCCGTCCTAGAGAGCTTCTACCGGCTCACCGCCTGGTTCCTGGAGGGTTCTGAAGCCCCCAGGACAGACCGGCGCGATTCGCCTGTCTTCGAGCCCGTCATCCCGCGCGATTCCGTTCTCGGCTGGTGGGCCTCGTATGCGCCCATGCCGCTGGTGACAGCATCCCTGGTGGAGGGGCCCGGGCAGGGAGTGCCGTTCGCGGTCATGTCGCCTTCTCCCCCCTTCCGCGACTCGCCGCAGGTGAACTCGGTGCTGAACGACGGGGATGCGTCGACGGGATGGCGCTCCGGGAGCCGCGGGGGTGGGCACGGCGAGACGCTCGAGGCCTACGTTTTCCCGCTGCCCGGCCCCGATATCGACCTGGGGGGATTCTCTGTCGTGAACGGGTTTGGTGACACGCCCGACGGTCACCGCCCGTGGGTGTCGAAGCTCCTGGTGAGGGCTGACGGCGTGCCTGTCTGTACGGCCCAGCTCCTCGAGGGCCCCGGGTGGCAGAGCGTGGAGTTCCCGGCCCGGGTCACGGGAGCCCGCGTGATCAGCTTCGAGATCATCGAAGCCGTGCCCGGTTCTTCCGGCGAACCCGCAGGCATCTCCGAGCTGAGGCTCCAGGTAGCCGGCCGGGCTCCCTGATCAGTCGCCACGGGGGAGCCACGGAGAAACGGACGGAGCTGCCGTGCCGGCGGGAACCGGACCGGTAGTTCTCCGTTCAGCCGTCGGAATCAGCTCCGGTCTACGGGCTGCCCGGCCGGGCTAGTCCAGCAGCACCGCCCGCCTGACCACCGAAGCCCCGCGTGACTCGATGCGGACGAAGTACACGCCAGCGGCCCTGCCCTCCA
>JAKLEF010000213.1 GCA_022703195.1 Candidatus Fermentibacterota bacterium
CTGGCCCATTTCGGCAAGAGGGACAGGATACTGGGGGAAGTGTGCGTCATACTGCTGCCGCCTAAGGCGGACGGGGATGAGGCGCGCGAAGAGGAAGAGGTTCCCGGAGAGGTAGAACCGCCGAGGCCAGTCCGCGGCCCTCGTGATGCCGATCCTGGGCGAGATGCCCACGCTCCATCCTGGAACGTCCGCTGGAACGAGCAGGGCGGGCCCCGGGCCGGTGGCGAGCGAGAGATCGGCGCCGTCGTCATCCATGGTTATCCCCAGCGCCCGGCAGAGCAGCGCCGGGCCGCTCGCAGGCCGCGACCCGGGCAGCCCCCTCCGCCGCTGCATCTCCGCGAGCCCCTCGACTGGCTCGAGCGCCCTCACCAGCACGGCCTCCCCGCACCCGGCCGGCCCGGCGGCAACGTTGAAGCAGACGTGCAGGCCGTAGATCGAGTAGACGTAGGCGGTGCCGCCCGGCGCGAACATCGAGCGGTTTCTGCGGGTGGGCCCGCGGTACGAATGGCTGGCGGGATCGTCCATGGTGTAGGCCTCTGTCTCGACGATCACGCCCGAGGTCCGCCCGCCGGCGCGGTCGGTCAGGAGCAGGCAGCCCAGCAGGGCCGGTGCGAGTCCCGTCGAGGGGCGCAGGAAGAACCCCGGGGGAGGCCCGAGCCATCCGCCTGCGCCTTCCGGGCGCGCTTCCATCACGCTTGCGGCCATGCCGGGAGTATATCCCCGCCTGGGCCGGGCTGCACCGGCCGGCAACCGACGGGAGCGGGAGACATGACCCTGGTCCTCACCATCCTCGCCTCGCTCCTGCCGACGGCCCTCCTGATGTGGTTCTTCTACCGGTCGGACCTCTTCCCCGAGCCGCCCAGGATGCTCTTCCGCACGTTCGGCCTCGGGGTGCTCGCGACCATCCCCGCAGTTGCCCTGGAATCCCTGGCGAGTTCCGTCTTCGCCCCCCTGGGGAACCCGGCGAGGTCTCTCCTCGAGGCCTTCGTCACCGCGGCCCTGGTCGAGGAGTCGCTCAAGCTGCTGGTCCTGCGGGGGTATTCGTTCAGGAAGGCCTCCTTCGACGAACCGATGGACGGCATCCAGTACGGGGTGGCCTCGGCCCTGGGCTTCGCAACCCTCGAAAATGTTCTCTATGTCGTCGAGGGCGGCCTTGGGGTCGCAGTCATGAGGGGGCTGCTCTCGGTGCCCGGGCATGCCTCGTGGGGGGCGATGCTGGGCTTCTTCGCGGGCAGGGGCGTGCTGTCGGGAAGGAAGGCGCGATGGTCGCTCGCGGGCCTCGCCCTGGCGGTGCTCTTCCACGGCCTCTACGACTTCCCGGTCATGCTGGCGTTCCAGGGCGACAAGGCCTACTCCTCCCCCGGCACCCAGGCGCTGATGTTCCTTCTCCTGCTCGCCGTGAGCGTTGCCGGGTGGGTCATCGTCGCGAGGACGGTGGCACGGACCAGGAGGCGGCAGAAGGACAGGGTTCCGTCCGGAGAGACCCCCGCCGCGGAACCTGTGACGAGGACGCTCTACCGCGGCTCGATGAGGGGATCGCCCGTCGGTTCCTGGGTTCTCGTGATCATCGGCGCCCTCGTGGGGATAGGCGGCGGGCTGATGACGGCCGGCCTGCTGATTGCGTTCGCCACGGGCCAGGTGGACGATCCGGCCTCCACCGCCATCGGCGGGGTGATCGCCGGGATCCTGCCGCTGGCCGCCGGGATCCTGATGTACACCCTCGGCATGAGGGGTGTGCGCCGGAACCGCGCGCCCACGCCACAGCTGCCGGAGACTGCTAGTATCTGAGAGTGTAGTGGAGCTCCATGGAGGGCTCCTGTTCACCGTGCAGCGTGGACTTGGTGCTGCCCACGAGGTAGAGGTCGGGCCTGATGTAGTACTGGGCGCTGATCGTACCGGGCTCCGACGAGAAGATGTCGCCCTCGAACGCAACGAACAGGTCGGGCAGCACGTACTTGCCGATGTTGAGCGTCAGGCTCGTCGAGTCGGCCAGCAGGTCGGGGGTCAGTTCCAGCTGGTCGAGGCCGACGCCTTCGCGCAGGCTGCGGGCGAGGAGCTGGCCGACGTAGTTCTGCGCCGCCCCGCTGAGCTGGGTCTGCAGTGCCCCGGAATCCATCTGCTGCAGTTCCCCGTACGTTATCCCCACCGCCAGGAGGGCGAGGATGTCCTCCTGCGTGAGGCTCCCGGCGGGGCCCTCCCCCGAGAGGGTTATTACGGGATCGGCCGGTGAGCCCTGGATGACGACGGTGATGGTGTAGGAGGCCCTGTCGATCGCGCCCCTGACCACAGTAACGGCGGTGATGTCGATCCTCTGCTCCATCGGGAAGCCGGGCAGGAACTCCACCGCGCCCTCGGTGATGTCGAAGTCCTTCTGCAGCAGGTGCACCTTGCCCCTGGACGACGTCAGGGTGCCCGAGACCGTCGGGAATCCCTGCTGTGTGGAGACGGTGAGGTCGAGGATCATCTCGATGTCGGCAAGGGAGCTGCGGAACCACAGGTCCCTCTCGCCGCGGATCGAGATGTGGAGATCGACGGGGAGGGGCTGCGGCTGCGACGTCTCCCCCGCCGCGACATCCCCGGGCATCCCGATGATGCCTTCGAGTATCTGGATCTTGCCCGTCACCTCGGGCCTGACCAGCGCGGGGTCGGTGCCCTCCGCCTCGAGGTAGCCCGAGAACATGACGTTGGCGAAGCCCCCGACGGAGGCCCGGAAGGCGTCGAAGTCGGCCCTGAAGTCGAATGCTTCGAGATTTATGGCCGGCAGGGAATCCTGGTCGATGTCGAGCAGGAGGGTGGCCATGATGGTGCCCCTGGAGCTGTCGGCCGATGACAGCGTGAGCCTCGTCCCGAACTCCGAGGAGTCGGGCTGCAGGTGCATCACCACGTTGGACAGGTACATGTTGAGGGTCGTGATGAAGAGCCTCTCGATGGAGGCGACCGCCTCGACGGTGATCCTCCTGCCGGCCGGGGCGTCGCGCATGTACTCGAGCCGCGCAGAGATGTCGGCCCCCCTCGTGCGCAGGGGGATGGGCAGCGCGTAGAAGACCCAGTCGCCCAGGCGGTTGAGCATGAGCTCGGCCCTCACGATGTTGCCGGGCTCGAGCGAGTAGCCGTCGGCCGTCGCGACGTCCTCGACGTAGGCGTTGAGGGTCGAGGCCACGCCGTCGTCCCATGAGGATATCCGGTTCACCGTCAGGTCGCCTCCGGCCAGATCGATGTCGATCGTTATGCTGTCGGCCTGGTAGGCTCCGTAGGACGGCCCGGTGATCCTGCCTTCGAACGAGGCCGTGCTCACCCCGTCGACCGTGTTCGCCGTCACGTCGAACTGCCCGGTGCCCGACACCCCCGTTCCCAGGTGGAGGAGCCCGCCGAGCTGGGACAGGTCTATGTGCCTGCCCGAGAGGGAGAAGTCCGAGGTCGTGCCGGCGGCCAGCCCCTCCAGCTCGAGCGTGCCGTGGGGAGTCCTCACCCAGGCCGTGTCGACGGCCACCGAGGACGAATCGAGGATGCAGAGCATCGCTCCGTCCTGGATGATCCTCTGCTTCGAGCTGCCCACGCGCAGGCCCTCGACGAGCAGCAGGGCCGGGTCGCCCTCCCTGTAGGTCGCGCCTGCTGTGACGGTGATGCCGCCGCGAGAGATCATCGAGTTCGACCTCCTCAAGTGGCCGGAGACCGGGACCGTCTGGACAACGTTGCGGGAGATCGGAGACCGTCACGGCTTCGTGGCGGCGCCGTTCAAGGGCAAGGTGTATGCCTTGGT
>JAKLEF010000214.1 GCA_022703195.1 Candidatus Fermentibacterota bacterium
TCGTCCTGGAGGACCTCGATCCTGACGTCCGGGTAGCGCTCCCTCATCTCGTCGAGGACCCCGGCGACGCGCCCGGAGATGTCGACCGTGTTGCCCCCGGACATCTTGCGTATCCTGAGGATGATGCAGCGCTCGCCGTCGGCGCCGGCCCACTCCGTGAGGGGCTTCTCGGCGAGCGACACCTCGGCTATGTCTCCCAGCACGATCGGCGACGAGCCCCTGAAGCCCACCACGGTGGCCTCGACGTCCTCGAGGCTCTCGAACTGGCCCTCGAGGGAGAGGAAGAACTCCTTCTGCCCCTCGCGCACGAGCCCGCCCGGGGTCCTGGCGTTGGCTCCGGCCAGGGCTGCCGCGACGACCGTCGGGCTGACGCCCATCTCCTCCATCGCCCCGTCGCGCAGCCTCACGAAGACGGCGGCCTCGGCGCCGCCCTCCATCTCGCAGGCCGCCACCCCGTCCACCTGCTCGATCCTCGTGGTTATCACGCGCCTGACGAAGTCGGTGGTCTCGGTCCAGTCCCCTTCGCGCGAGACCAGGATCTCCATGAACGGGCGCCTGGAGGGGTCGTACTCCACGAGCGTGGGCCTGCCGGCCTGGTCGGGCAGCGACCATCCAGCCACGTCGAGCTTCTCGCGGACCTCGAGCCTGGCGTAGTCCATCCTTGTGCCCCAGCCGAACTCGAGCGTCACCCTGCTGCGGTCGCCGTAGGACCTGGACGTGTAGCTGCGCAGGCCCCTGACACCGGCTATCGACTGCTCGATGGGATCGGTGACGAGGCGCTCGACCTCGTAGGGGCTGGAGGGGGGGTAGGTGGTCTCCACCGTGAGCCTGGGGTACTCGACCGACGGCAGCAGGTCGACCGGCGTCCTGAGGACGGCCACGGCTCCGAGCACCAGTATCACGACGGCGAAGACCGCGACGGCGACCGGCCGTCCGACGGCCGAATCGGTGATCCTCATCGGCGACCGCCTTCTCCGGGAGTCTCCGGGTTCTCTACTTCCTGCCGCTTGCCAGGGAGATGATCGTGTAGACGACCGCGATGCCGATCAGGCCGAGGCCGGCCAGGCCGACGCCCGTGTGGTTCGTCCCGAATCCAGCGGCCGCCACGATCCCGCCCAGGATGCCGAAGAAGAGGTCGAAGTTGAGCACCTTGGCACCCTTGCCGACGGGGTATTCGGCGGCCACCACCGCGCCCGAGGCGGCGTTGACCAGCACCCTGTAGTCCCTGCCGCCGTACCCGTACACGATCTCCCACATGGGGAGGTAGACGAGCTCGGTGCCCTGGACGGTTACAGTGGTGTCGCAGTCGGTGATCTTCGTGGCCTTGCCGCTCGCCTTGGCGTCGTGCGCCTGGATGATCCTGGCCTTGGCCGTCTCCTCGGCGCGCGCCTGCACTATCTGCCCGTTGACGATCCGGAGGCCGGAGTCGGTGATGCCGTCGAGGCTGAAGGGTGTCTTGCCCTCGAGGAGGTTCGCGTTGGGCGAGGTCTTCGAACCCATGCCGAAGGAGAAGAAGAACTTCCTCCAGTCGGGGAAGAGACACTTCTGCCCGGGCTCGAGGAACTTCAGGCCCCAGTACTCGGCCTCGTCCTCGCGGGCGTAGACAGGCCAGGTGTAGTTTTCGCTGAAGCGGCCGTCGGCCGGCTCCCAGTACTCCTCCGTGCGCCTCTGCTGGCCGGAGCCCACCGTGCGCGACCTGCGGTTCATGCCCCGCCACGAGGTAGACGCGAAGGACTTCACGATCCAGTAGGGGAGCACGCGGCCCGAGACCGACTTCAGGTCCGCCGCGTCGCCGAGGCCCGCGGGCTTCAACCTGCCCTCGGAGAGCCAGGTGCGCGCCGTCTTCACGGCCGCGTTCTCGTCCAGCTTCGGCCTGATGATGGAATGCGACTGGATCGTCACGATCTGGTCGAACCCCGCGAGCATCGTGGCGGAGCCGCAGTGCTCGCACGTGAGCACAGACTCCCCCTCGACATACCCGATCGGGGCGCCGCAGTTGGAACAGTTCAGGGTCTTGTTCTCGGCAAGGGCGGTACCGGTCTCGGCCATCTCTGCTCCCCTCCGGGTTGGGTCTGGCGGACTGGCGTGCGGCAGGGCCGCGGAAGAGCGATGCGCTTATTCTATCAGGGATCGCCTCCCCCGCGCCATAGACGGACCCGGCCGCTTCGGCGAGACCGCTTCGGCCGGACCGCTTCTTACTTCCGGTCCTGACTCACCTCCTGTGGTCCGGGCTCGAGTCCCATCCCTGCATGTTGATAAATGCTGTTTGGAGAGCCTGGCGACCACCGGCTCCAGTACCGGTCGATCCAGCTGCAGTCTATTCTGAGCAGCGGCCGCGGAGTGACGTGACGGGAAGTGAATCGACTGTGAGTCATGCGCGTTCAGGACCGGGAGTTAAAAGCGGTCTGGAATGGAGAGGGCCGCGGATGACCGCGGCCCTCTCTCGATGAACCGGATCCTAGAAGGCCATCACCCAGTTGAGGATGATGTCGGTCCAGCCGTCGGAGCCCTCGGCCTGGAAGCTGTAGTTGCGGATGCCGATCTGGGCGGTGTTGTGCGAGCCCATGTGGAAGTTGGCGCAGAAGTCGATGGCGCCGTAGTTGTCCTCAGGCTCGTCGGCGCCCTCGGGGAGCACGGTCGCCGGGCTGATCTGCTCGTAGCGGATCATGGGGCTGATGGCGGTGATCATGTCGCCCTGGAGGCCGAACGTGGCGCCGCCTGCGACGGTCATGACCGTCTGGTCGTTGTACTCGTTGCCGTCGGCCTCGTCGATCGCGTCACCGAGCATCAGGTACTCGCCGGTGAAGTGCAGGTCGATGGTCTCGGTGGCGGGGTACTCGACCAGGCCGTAGACGTCGATGCCGGTGCCGCTGACGGTTTCGTCTTCCTCGGCCTCGGAGTCCTCCGTGTGCATGCCCAGGGCCGCGCCGATGGTTATCCACTCGGCCGGCATGACGGTGCCGTGGACCGTGAACTGCTTGTTGCTGTCGGTCTCCTCGGTGTCGACCACGCCGTTGGTGTAGGCCGCGTCGAGGGTGAACATGTCGAAGTCGCCCAGGAGCATCAGGCCGATGTCCCTCTTGCCGTAGTCGGAGAAGATGCCGACGCCGCTGTCCGTGTAGAGGGGCCTGTCGGGGAACAGCATGGCGGTGGTGGGCTCGAGGTAGCCCCAGCCGAACATCCTCTTGAACTGGCCGCCGCGGATGGCGAAGCCCTCAGCCGGGGTCATGTTCAGGTAGGCGTCGGTCAGCACCACGCTGTTGTCGTCGGCGTCGAGGCCGAGCTCGGCCTTGGCGGACAGCATGTCGTTCAGGGTCGGGGTCCAGGCTATGTCGCCGCAGGTGGAGAAGCCCATGTCGGGATCGGCGTCTTCCTGGCCCCAGACGTCGAGACGGAAGATGCCGTAGCCGTTGAACTTCCACATGTCGGCGCCGCCGGTCGTGAACTCGGCCGCGAACGCGCAGACCGTCACCAGGGTGAGCAGAACTAGAGCGGTTCTCATCGATTTCCCCTCCGTGGGAAGAATTGTCCGCTTCCTCCGGTGCATTGCATCCAGGAGAATGAAAGAACATATAGCCCATGACAAAAAAAGCAAAGCCCCCGGGGGGTAGTGATGCATCCCGACGCGTTCTTCGCCATATCGGCCTTCGTCCTGGGCCTCTGCGTGGGCAGCTTCCTCAACGTCGTCGCCTGGCGTGCACCCAGGGGCGAGTCGGTCGTGTCCCCGCCCAGCTCCTGCCCTTCGTGCGGCAGGAGGAT
>JAKLEF010000215.1 GCA_022703195.1 Candidatus Fermentibacterota bacterium
ACGCAGAGATCCAGGGGCTGCTCGAAACTGCGCGTCGCGCGGGGGAGGGTGCCTGATGATCCGCGAGTACTGGACCACAGTCGAGATCGCAGGCCCGCTGATGTTCGTGGAGAACGTGTCGGGCGTCACATACGAGGAACTGGCCGAGATAGAGCTCCCCGACGGCACTATCCGCCATGGCAGGGTGCTCGAGGTCAACGGGGCGATGGCCCTCGTGCAGCTCTTCGAGGGCTCCAGCGGAGTCGGTATTACGCAGAGCGTCGTGAGGTTCCTCGGGAAGAGCGTCGAGCTGGGGGTCTCGGAGACGATGCTGGGCAGGGTGTTCGACGGACAGGGCCGCCCGAGGGCTCCGTTCGACACCTCGCCTCCCGTCGTGCCCGACAGGATGATCAACATCAACGGATCCCCTCTCAACCCCTACGCGAGGGACTACCCCGCGGAATTCATCCAGACGGGGCTGAGCTCGATCGACGGGATCAACACCCTCGTGCGCGGGCAGAAGCTGCCCGTCTTCAGCGCCAGCGGCCTGCCCCACTCGGCGGTGGCCGCCCAGATCGCGCGGCAGGCCAGGGTGCTCGGCGAGGGAGAGAGCTTCGCCGTGGTCTTCGCCGCACTGGGCATCACGTTCGAGGAGGCGGACTACTTCATCCGCGACTTCAAGTCGACGGGCGCAATGGACAGGGCCGTGGTCTTCCTGAACCTGGCCGACGACCCGGCCATCGAGAGGATCGCAACACCGAGGCTGGCCCTCACGGCGGCTGAGTACCTGGCGTACGAGAAGGACATGCACATCCTGGTCATCCTGACCGACATGATGAACTACTGCGACGCCCTGCGCGAGATCTCGGCCGCGCGCCGCGAGGTCCCCGGGCGGCGGGGCTACCCCGGCTACCTCTACACCGACCTCTCGACGATCTACGAAAGGGCAGGCCGGGTGAAGGGGCGCAGGGGTTCCATCACGCAGATACCGATCCTGACGATGCCCGAGGACGACAAGACCCATCCGATTCCCGACCTGACCGGATACATCACGGAAGGGCAGCTCATCCTCAACAGGGAGCTGCACAAGAGGGGCGTCTACCCGCCCATGGACGTGATGGAGTCGCTCTCGAGGCTGAAGGACAAGGGCATCGGACGCGGCAAGACCCGCGAAGACCACGCCGACCTCTTCAACCAGCTCATGGCGGCCTACTCGGCAGGGAAGAACGCCCGGGAACTCGCGGTCATACTCGGCACGGCCGCCCTCAGCCCCGTGGACCAGGACTACCTGCGCTTCGCCGAGGAGTACGAGAGGCGGTACATCAGCCAGGACGAGAGCGAGAACCGCACGATAGAGGAGACGCTCGATCTCGGGTGGGAGCTCCTCAAGCTCCTTCCGAGGGAGGAGATGAAGAGGATCAGGCCCGAATACCTCGACAGGTACTGGCCGGCCGGGGAAGGCGCCTGATGGCGGTCGTCGTCAGGGCTACCCGGATGGAGCTCCAGCAGCTCCGCAAGAGGGCCGCCCTCGCGCGGAGGGGGCACAAGCTCCTGAAGGACAAGCTCGACGAGCTGATGAGGCAGTTCAAGATCCTCATCGCCGAGTACATGGGCGCTCGTCAGAGGATCGAGGCCGAACTCCGCGAGGCCTACAGGGAGTTCATGTTCGCGAGGGCCTCGATGAGGCGCGAAGCCCTGTCCGACGCACTCGACTACCCCGGGGCAGTAGCGGTCGTGAAGAGCTCGACCCGCAAGGTGATGAACCTGACGCTGCCGGTCTTCGACGTCACTATGGAGGGCGGCATCCACAACTACGGCATGCTCGACACCACGCCCGAACTGGATGCATCCCTCGAGGTGTTCGCCCGCGTGCTGCCCGGGATAATCCGCCTCGCGGGGCAGGAGAAGGCGATCGGGATACTCGCGTCCGAGATCGACAGGACCAGGCGGAGGGTCAACGCCCTGGAGTACATCCTCATCCCAGAGCTGGAGGGCGCCGTGTCCGCGATCAGGCTGAAGCTCGAGGAGATAGAGCGGGGGAATCTCACCAGGTTGATGAAGGTCAAGAAGATGGCCGAGCAGAAGCGGGAGGCCGCGAGGCCCGGAGGGCCGTCCTGAGCGCCTGGTTTGATTGACATATCTCTACAGGGCCGTAATTTACCATCAAGCCCGGGTGCTCCGGGCCGGTCTGTTCGTTCCGCTCTGGAGGGTGGAGATGGCCGAAGCTAAGGTTGCCAAGAAGGCCCCGGTCAAGGCTGCCAAGGATGCGAAGGTGACGGCTAAGACCGCAGCCAAGAAGGTCGAGAAGGCGGTGAAGACGGACAAGGTGGAGAAGGCCGAGAAGATCGCCGCGAAGGTGGCCAAGAAGGAGGCCGCCCCCGCCAAGGCCGCAGCCCCCAAGACCGTAGGCAAGTGCGGCGGCTGCAAGACCAAGAAGTAGATCAGGCTATCCGATAGAGAGGGGGGCCTTCACCGGCCCCCTTCCTCATCCAGAACGCTTTTAACTCCTTTAACTTTCTCCCGGAGAATGCCTGGTGCGGGTCGGAAGGACCGAGAGAGTTAAAGGAGTTATAAGCGTTCTGGGGAGCCGTTCTGGGGAGCCGGGGCCGGGGGGCGGTCAGGGGCGATCGACCTCGATGCGGACGTCCCCCTTCGCGCCGGCTCCGTGGAGCGTACCCACCAGAGCCATCACCACCTCGCTGATGACCCTCCCCGGATAACCCGAGAGGGGGATCGGCGTCCCCCCGATCCAGAGCCTGACTCCGCCGATGGCGGCGCTCCTGCCCATGCGGCCCCCGGTTCCGGCCGCGACTCCCAGCAGGTGGAGCATCACGCCGTGCGACAGCCCGTCGAGCCTGGGGAACCCGGCAGAGTCGAACCCCCAGGTTGCCAGACATCCCTTCATCGCTGCCCCTGCATCGAGCGCCACCCACGGCAGGTCCGTTCCGGGGAGGTCCACGAGGATCAGATCGGCCTGTATCTCGGCGTAGTCGTCGAAGGATTCCGGATCGATCCCCGGACGCACGTACGTCAGCCTGGCCTCCGGCGCGACCAGGGTCAGGCTTTCGAAGGGGTAGCTGTTGTAGGGATCGGGATCCCCGGTGCTGTTCCAGGCTCCGGCGAAGGAGACCGTGATGCCGTCGCTCTCCGAACACGTACGGGCCATCGAGACGGCGCAGGCGAGCCTCGACTCCTGGGAGCCGCCGCGCAGCGCGACGCACCTTCCGGGCTTCATCTCATACCTCCGATCAAGATCGTGTAACCGACGAGCCCACGCCATCGTCCCGGCGGATCCCCAGCAGGGCCGACACCGCTTCGCAGGCCATGATGGAGGCGGCCAGCGACACCCTCGCGGAGAGGGTGCCAAGCGACAGATCGCTCGACTGGTCCCCGACCAGGATCACTGATCCGTGCCTCTCGGCCCTTATCCCGCCGGGATTCCCCGCGCCCGCTATTCCTGAGACCGCGACGATCGGCGTCCCTTCCATCTCCGTGATCCACTCCTCGAGAGCCTGCACCTTGGTCGACGCATCGTCGAGAGCTTCGATCAGTATCGAACAACCCGAGAAGTATCTGCAGAATCCGCCCGGCACGAGCCTTTCCGGGACCATCAGGCACTGCGTCCCGGTTCCCAGCCTGCGGATGTTCTCGGCGAGGGCCTCGACCTTGGGCCTGCCGACCTGGTCGGCGAAATATGCCTGCCGGTTCAGGTTGCGCAGTGAAACGACATCGTGGTCGACTGCCACGAGACGGCCGATCCCGGCCCTCGC
>JAKLEF010000216.1 GCA_022703195.1 Candidatus Fermentibacterota bacterium
TACAGGATCAACTACTGCACGAGGCTGTGCTCGAGGATACTCGCCCCCCTCCTGACATTCGACTGTCACAGCACTAGATACCTCTACAAGACAGCGTCTGAGATGGACTGGGGAGCCGTGTTCGACGTGGAGAGGACCTTCGCGATCAGTTCGAACGTCTCCGAGAGTGCGGTCAGACATTCGCAGTACGCCGCGCTATGCCTTAAGGACGCCATTGCGGATCATTTCCGGCGAAGCACGGGCAGGCGACCGGATGTGGAGAGGATCGCGCCCGACGTCTGGATCGACCTGCACATCCACAGGAACAGGGCGACGATCAGCCTGGACACCTCCGGCGGATCTCTCCACAGGAGGGGCTACAGGACCGGGAGGGTGAAGGCTCCGATCCAGGAGACCGTGGCGGCGGCCATGCTCGAGATGGCGGAATGGGACGGCGCCACCCCCCTTAGGGACCCGATGTGCGGCTCGGGCACCATCCTGGCCGAGGCCCTGATGAGGTGCACGAGGACGCCGGCCGGTTATCTGAGGGAGAGGTTCGGGTTCGAGAACATGCCCGGCTTCGACGCCGCCTCGTGGGCCGGGGTCAGACGTTCGTGCGATGCGCTGATGCAGAAGCCCGCGGACGGCATGGTGGCCGGGGGGGATGCCGATCCCCTGGCAGTTTCCGCAGCACGGACCAACCTCTCCGCACTGCCCTGGGGACAGACCGTCCGGGTCGAGTCACGGCGGTTCGAAGACCACGAGGGCTGTCCCGGCATGACCATCGTGACGAATCCGCCCTATGGGCTGAGGCTCGGGGAGAGGGGGGAGGCGGAGGCCACCCTCAAATCCTTCGGCGACTACCTCAAGAGGAAATGCGACGGCGCCAGCGCCTTCGTATATTTCGGCGACCGGGGGCTCATCGGCAGCATCGGGCTCAGGCCGCGATGGCGGAAGCCCCTCAGGAACGGCCAGCTCGACGGAAGGCTGGCCCTGTTCGAGATCCGCGGGTTCGGGAACTAATCTTTACCAAAAGAGTAATAATTGTCGGTGACCCGGAGAGGGTCCTGACCGAACCGAGAGGAGAGAATGTGAAGAGGTTCCTGACGGCTGGGATGGTGCTGGCGGCTCTGGGATTCGCTCTTCCGGCGGCTGCGGGCATCGGCCCGTTCGCCCAGGGCGATCCCGCCACTCCTCCGTGCGAATGCACGGACGGCTGCACCTGCGGCGGCGACTGCACCTGCACGCCCGGCAATCCCTGCTCCGACGGCTGCACCTGCGCCAGCGACTCCTGCGCCTGCACCGACAGCTGCGCATGCGGCGACGAATGCACCTGCACGCCAGGCGATTCCTGCTCCGAAGGCTGCACCTGCCCGGCCACCCCTTCCTGCGGCTGCGGATCGGGCTGCCCGGCTGGCGGAGCCGGCTGCACCGCCCCGGTAGAGGGCAGACCCGCGGGCTGCGGCATGGGCGGCTGCGGCCGCTGATCCTTCCGACATCCCTGAGAGGCCGGCCCCTGGCCGGCCTTTCTATTGCCCGGGGAACCATACTTGATCACATTTGACGATCCGAACGAACCGTCATCAGGGAGGCGCCGATGTCGCTCGAAATCCGCGGTACTGGTCTGAGGATCGAGGATGTGGTCGATGTGGCCAGGAACGGCAGGGAGATATCCATCGCCCCGGCCTCCCTGGAGCGGATGACCTTCTGCCGGGGCATGGTGGAGCGCAAGATAGAGGCCGGCGAGATCATGTACGGGATCAACACCGGGATCGGGGAGTTCTCGGAGACAAGGCTCTCGGCCGAGGAGGTCAGGCAGTTCCAGAAGTACCTTGTCTACAACCATTCCGCCGGAATCGGCGAACCGGCCCCGGTGGAGCACGTCAGGGCTGCGATGCTCGGGCGCATCAACGTGCACTGCAAGGGTCACTCCGCTGTACGACCGGCAGTGACGCAGCTCCTCGTCGAAATGCTCAACAGGGGCGTCACCCCGGTCGTCTGCTCGAAGGGTTCGGTGGGTGCATGCGGCGATCTCGCACCCATGTCGATGATCGCACTGGTGGCCATGGGGGAGGGCCATGCCTGGTTCGGGGGCGAGAAGCTCACCGGGCTCGAGGCGATGAGGCGGGCCGGCCTGGAGCCCCTGGAACTGCACGCGAGGGACGGCCTGGCGCTCATCAACGGATCCAACTTCCTCAATGCGATGAACGCCATCCACATCTACGACATCGACAGGTGGCTCAGACAGGCCGAGATCGCCGCCGCGATGAGCCTCGAGGCCCTGCAGGCCAACCTCAAGCCCTACGACAGGCGCGTTCACGAGCTGAGGGGATTCCCCGGAGCGATCCGGAGCGCCGCCTCGATAAGGCGCTGCATCGAGGGCAGCGACCTCATGGAGGGCCGCGTGAAGCAGAAGGTCCAGGACGCCTACTCCATGCGCAGCACCCCGCAGGTCATCGGAGCTGCGCACGACGCCCTCGCCTACGCCAGGATACAGGTGGAGACCGAGCTCAACGGGCTGGGAGACAATCCCATCTTCCTGCCCGAGAGCGACACGGTGCTCACCGGCGCCAACTTCCAGGGCTCGCCCGTCTCGCTACCGATGGAGATGGTGGGCACTTCCGTCACCATGGTCTCCGTCCTCTCCGAGAGACGGCTCAACCGTCTGCTGAATCCGGCGCTGTCTGCGGGGCTCCCCCCGTTCCTGGCCGAGAAGCCCGGTCTCTTCAGCGGCCTTATGCTGAGCCAGTACACTGCCGGGATGCTGGCGGTCGAGCAGAGGATCCTCTCGACGCCCGCAGCATGCGCATCGATACCGGCTGCCGCCGACCAGGAGGACTTCGTCAGCATGGGGATGAACACCGCCCTGAAGAACTGCCAGATCCTGAAGAATGCCTGCGGCATCCTCGGCATCGAGCTGATAGCTGCGGCCCAGGCGCTGGACTTCAGGGGCCACAGGTTCGGACGGGGCGTCGAGGAGGCCAGGAAGACCCTGAGGAGGCATGTGGCCCACCTCGGCGAGGACAGACCCCTCTATCCCGACCACAACCGCATGGTCGAGGTGGTCGAGAGCGGAGAGATACTCGCGGCGGTCGAATCGGCCGTGGGTCCGCTCGACGGGAGGGAGTGACGATGATCACCCATGCCGTCCTCCTGTCCCAGGCCCTTCTCCTGGGCGGCCGTGAGGGCGTTCCGCTCTCCTACATGGATGCCCGGGGAAGGCAGCCCTCGGGGCCCGTGGCCGCACAGCTCCCTGACGGATCGGGGTACACCGCCCGGGTGACGTCGGACGCCTGCGCAGGACACGGCGACGAGGTGGTGCTGATAGTTGACCAGGCCGTATCCGGGGGGATCTCTTCATCGATCGGCACGTTCCAGGACGACCTGGAGGCCGACGGCTGGACAGTGGAGACCTGGATTGTATCCGATCCCTCGGCGGCCGCGCTGAGAGCAGATCTCCAGGCCGAGTACGCAGGCGGGGACCTGGAGGGGGCGATACTGATCGGCGACATCCCCGCAGGCTGGGTCGAGGCGTCCGGCGGCGAATACCCCATGGACCTCTATCTCATGGACATGAACGGCACCTGGACCGATTCCGACCTCGACGGGCTCTTCGAGGACTGGTCGTCGGAGGCTCCGGAGATCTGGGTTGGCAGGCTCACCCCCACATGGCTGTCCTTCGGTTCGCAGGTCGAGCTGCTACAGGACTACTTCGCCAAGAACCACGCCTACAGGACGGGAACCCTCTCGCTCCCGAACAGGGC
>JAKLEF010000217.1 GCA_022703195.1 Candidatus Fermentibacterota bacterium
CTCGGCGAACAACTCCAGGGTGCTGGTCAGCGCCTATGACGCATCCACCGGCGCCCAGGTCTACAGCATGTCGAACGGTGCGCAGGTCGGTTCGCCGGTGGGCAACTACGGGCAGACCCGCGGAGTCATCTCGGGCGATGGATCCCGGTTCGTGCTGGGCGACTTCAACGGCAAGGTGAAGATGTACGCCTGGTCGGGATCAGCATGGCAGCTCTCGGCGCAGATCACGTCGGGCGACAGCTGGGTCACGTCGGTCGCCATCAGTGATGACGGCCTGACTGTGGCTGCGGGCACCCTCGGATTCAGCCCCTACAAGGGCAGGGTGCTCTGCATCGGCTGGCCATCGGGCGGAACCCCGTCCACACTCTGGCAGTACGGGAACTACGGTGACGAAGTGGCCTCCGTCGCTGTGTGCGACGACGGGTCGGTGATAGTCGCGGGCTCCTGGGGCCAGTACGGAGGCACCTCGGGCGACGTGTTCACCGCCTTCGACCGCGACGGCGGGATCATATTCCACCTCCTCGACGGCATCGACGAGCCGGGGTCGATCTACAGCGTCGACGTCAGCGACGACGGATCGTTCGCCACGGCCAGCGGAAAGGCCGTTCACGCCCGCGAAATGGGCAACGGCGGCGAGGTCTACTCGATCCAGATCATGGCGGCGCAGCAGCACGACGTAGGTGTCGTGGCCGTGCTCTCCCCCGCCGAGAACCAGCAGGTCGGCAACACGGTCACTCCGCAGGTCACGGTTTCCAACCTGGGGCTATCCCCGGAGACCTTCGGCGTTTCGGCCGTGATCAGGAACGCAGGCGGCACCGCGGTCTGGTCCGACAACGCCACGGTCACCGGCCTGGGAGCCGGCCAGGAGACGAACGTCTCGTTCGACCCGTGGACGATCCCATCCTACGGGAACTGGACCTTCACGGCCCAGACCCTGCTGGCTGGCGACTCATACCACGGGAACGACACCCTCTCCACCGGCCTGAGGGCATATCACGACGCCGCTGCCATATCGATCGTGTGCCCATATGCGGAGAACACCATCGGGATGTCCGCCTCGCCGGTCGTGGCGGTGCAGAACACCGGCACCTACACCGAGAACATCACGGTATCGATGCAGATCCAGATCGGCGGCTCCCAGGTCTACAGCCAGAGCACTACCGTCGCCGGAGTGGCTGCGGGCGCTTCGGCACAGGCCGCGCTCCCGGCCTGGGTCCCTGCGGCGATCGGCTCGGGGCAGGCCACGGCATCGGTATCGGTGACGGACGACTATGTCCCCGGCAACAACAGCGCGGTGCAGCCGGTCGAGGTTTCGTACGAGATCATCTACGACGACGGCGAATGGGACTCGTACTACTGGGTCGGCTCCCTGGACGACGACATGTTCGCGACCCGCTTCACACCCACCATCGACACTCCCTTCAGGGCCACCCTCTTCAGGGTCTTCGTCAACTCGACCGAACCGTTCGACTGGGCGGCCCTCTGCCCAGACGACGGCAGCGGCCTGCCGGACGTCGCGAATCCCTACTACACGGTGGAGAACCTCTCGGCGCCCTCTGCCCCTGCCTGGCTGGAAGTGCCCCTGGACGTGTGGATCGACGAACCCGGCGACCTCTGGTTCGTGACGCACTGGCCCGACTCCAAGGCGCTCGGGGTGGGCACGGATCTCGACCTGCCCAGAACGAACCGGAGCTGGTGGCACAACGCCAGTTCGGGGTGGGTGAACGTGACTACGGGCGACTGGTCGTTCCGGCTCACTCTCGAACCAGAGACCGGCATCGGGGGCGGCGCGGAGCCTGGCGTGTTCTCGCTCGGCCTCCCGAGGCCCAACCCATCGCACGGTTCGACCAGCATCACCGTCGAGGTGCCGGCTTCGGGCGGGGCCATGAGGCTCGCAGTCTACGACATGGCAGGCAGATGCATCGAGATCCTGGCCGAGGGCGAACTCACGGCCGGGACGCACTCTATCCGGTGGGACGGCTGCACCGCCGATGGATCGGCCGCCCCGGCGGGGCTCTATTTCATGAGGCTCGATGCCCCGGGCTTCAGGCAGACCGGGCGGATGATCCTGATCAGGTAAGGACGGTACCTTCGAGGAACCCCCGGGTGAACAGCGCGCCGGGGCACTCGGTGACGCAGCCCGGAACCTCGCGGTGGAGGAGCACGCAGTCCTTCGGGATGCCGTGCTCCTCCATCAGCCGGGAGAGCAGCTTCGACAGCGACGCGGCCTGGCGTGGCGACGGGAGCGAAGCAGTGAAGTCCCCGACCAGGCAGATGCCGATGCTGTCGGTATTGGAACCGCGGGCGTGAGCGCCCACCGCCCATGCCGGGCGGCCGGGCTCGACAAGGCCGTCACCCGCCAGGATCCCGTTGCCTATGACATAGTGGTAGCCGACGTCGGTCCATCCCGACACGACCCTGTGCATCACCCTGAAGTGCCGCATCGATCCGTCGCGGGTGGCGGAATGGTGCACGACTATCCGGGTCGTGGAAGGGCGCTTCTCGAAGGCGGATTCGGGGGGGCTGGACGAGAGGCGGGCGCAGTCATCCTCCGTGATGCCAGGCGGAACGGGTGCGCCCACGGAGCGCAGCCAGGCGAGCAGGCCCGGCCGGGGCTCCCCCGTCATCTCAGCTCTCCTGCTGCTCTCCGGGCTGGCCGCCCAGGGCGGAGGCCCTGGAGAACGAGATGCCGCCGATCCTGGCGACGGCCCGGAAGCGCTGTCCGCTCCTTACGATTGTGCCCCTGAGCATGCCGGTGCCCGTGGTCGGCGAGATGACGTCGATGCCGTTCAGCCGGATCGCTCCGCGCCCGGTGACCGCCTCGAAGTCGGCGTAGAGCCCGTCCTCGACTCCGATCTCGATCGAGCCCGAAACGGTGCTGATGATGGCCGGGTCTCCGGAAAGTGCGGCCATCTGCACCCTGATGTCGCCGTTGAGGGTCTCGAGGCATGCGACGGTGGCAGGCCCAGACACGTCTATCTTGCCGTTGCGGGTGTGGAGGTCGAGGGGACCGCCGCCGCCGCTCGTGCGGATGAACCCGTTGCTCGACGAGGCCTCGAGCCTGCAGGGGATGTCGGAAACGACGATGTTGCCGTTTATGGTCTCGATCCTCAGGGATTTGATCTCTGCAGGCATCGAGACCTCGATGTCCACCGAGGCCCTGACCCTGCTGAGGCTGTAGCAGGAACGGATGACGAAGGGCGGCCCCTCGTCGATCTCGGCCTCGACGTATTTCGTGTGGGGCAGGTCGGGCTCCACGTTCCTGCGGATGAGCACCACTCCGGAATCCCCGCGGACTCCCCTGACGTGCACCGAGCCGTTTGAGTTCCTGACGATGACGGGGGTGTCGGGAGGCACCCTGAAGGCCTTCTCGATCCTCTCCTCGATCATTCCCCGCCCCCTCCGGAACCAGCGGTCACCGTCGCCGGGGCGGAAGCCTCCTGGCTTCCGGCCGCGGCCGTGTCGAACGTCACCCTGAAGGTGCTGCCCACGTCGGGCTTGCTCTCGACCTCGACGGTACCGCCGTACATGTTTGCGATCTTCTGCACGATGGACAACCCCAGGCCGCTGCCTAGGATGTTCCTGGTCTTCTCGTTCTTGATCCTGACGAATTCGTGGAAGAGCTTGGCCGACTCCTCGGGAGTCATGCCGATGCCCGTGTCCGAGACCGACAGGATGATCCTCGCACCCTTGCGCCGGATCGAGATGCCCACCCTG
>JAKLEF010000218.1 GCA_022703195.1 Candidatus Fermentibacterota bacterium
CGGACTTCTCGTACAGTGCGCCGGTCGGGCAGCGGTTGATGCACTGCCCGCACATGGTGCACTCGACGCCCGAGAGCCCCCTGTCGGCGAAGGTGGCGATGTGCACGTCGGCCGAGCGCTCCATGGGCTTGATCACGGAGACGCTCTGAAGCTCGTCGCACGTCCTGACGCAGCGGGTGCACATGATGCACCTGCTGTTGTCGCGCATCACGCTGGGGCTGGCCTCGACCACGGATGTGGGCTTGGGAGTGCTCTGGAACCGGTTCATGTCGATGCCCATGTCCTCGGCGATGGTCTGGAGCTCGCAGTTGCCGTTCCGCACGCACTCGGGACAGTTGGAGTTGTGCCTGGCGAGGAGCAGTTCCATCACAGTGCGGCGGGCCTTCCTGACCCTCGTGCTGCCGGTCCTGACCACCATGTTGGGAGCGACCGGAGTGGAGCAGGAGGTCTGGAGGGTCTTCCACCCCTCGACCTCGACGAGGCAGATGCGGCAGTTGCCGGCGATGGTCAGGTCGGGATGGTAGCACAGGGTCGGGACATGGATGCCGGCCGCCTTGCAGGCGTCCAGGATCGTCACGCCCTCGCGGACGCTCATCTCCCTGCCGTCGATGTGTATCGTGACGTTCGGCATGTCAGTTCCCCCCCTGTCCGTCCGCCTTCAGGACGAACCGGTTTACTATGTCGACGAAGCAGTTCGAGGAGGTCTGGCCGAAGCCGCACTTGCTGCCCTGCTTCATGGTCTCGGCGAGGTCGAGGTAGGGAGCGAGAGCCTCCCTGCCCGACAGGGAGCCGGCCCGGATCGCATGCACTGCGTCGAGGAGCCTGCTGTTGCCCTCCCTGCACGGGGTGCACTGGCCGCAGGACTCGTGCACGAAGAACTCCATGAAGTTCTCGAGCACGCCCAGCATGTCGCGGGATCCGTCGAAGACGATGACGCTGCCGCCGGGGGGCAGGTCGCGGAACGAGAGCACGCGGTCGCGGTCGGAGCCGGGTATCGTCTTGCCGCTGGCCCCGCCGACCTGCACGGCCTGAACGTCGACGGCACCAGCGAGATCGAGCAGGTCGCCGATCTTCGAGCCCATCGCGAGCTCGTAGACGCCCGGCCTCTCGACGTCGCCGGAGATGCTGAAGAGCTTCGTGCCCGAGTCGCCGCCCTCGCCAAGGGCCAGGAACCAGTCGGCCCCGTTGAGGATGATGTGCGGCACCGCTATGAACGTCTCGACGTTGTTGATGATGGTCGGGCAGCCGCGGAAGCCGCTGTTGACGGGGTAGGGCGGCTTGTTGCGGGGCTCGCCCCTCCGGCCCTCCATGCTCTCGAGCAGGGCGGTCTCCTCGCCGCACACATAGGCGCCGGCGCCCTTGCGGATCTCGACGTCGAAGGAGAACTTCCCGCCCATGATCCCCCTGCCGAGCAGGCCGGCCTGCCTCAGGCGCGAGGCGGCCTCCTCGATAACGGGAACGAGGTAGGGGTACTCTGCGCGGAGGTAGATCAGGCCGGTATCGGCGCCGATCGCGTATCCTGCAATGGCCATGCCCTCGAGCAGGCGGTCGGCGTACTTCTCGATGAGGATCCTGTCCTTGAAGGTGCCGGGCTCGCCCTCGTCGGCGTTGCACACGACGTACTTCTGCGCGCCGGACGCACCGCCGGCCAGGACCCACTTCACGCCGGCCGGGAAGCCCGCGCCGCCGCGGCCCTGGAGCTTGGCGTTCCTGACCTCGAATGCGACGTCGGCGGACGTCATGGATGCGGCCTTGCGCAGCGCGCTGCCGAGTTCAGGCTGATTCGCGGAGAGGAGCACTTCCTTCTTCATGTTCCCTCCCTACTTCAGCCCGCGGACGATCTCGCAGGCCGTCTCGGGGGTGAGCCTGGAGTGCGGGGTGTCGTCCACCAGCATGGCGGGGCTCTGATCGCAGAGCCCTATGCAGCTCGTGGTTTCCAGTGTGATCCTGCCGTCGGGCGTGGTCTGGCCCGCGGCGATGCCGAGATCCTTCTCGAGGGCGGCCAGTATCCCGGCCGAGCCCTTCATGGAGCAGCTGATGGTCCTGCAGAGCCTGACGAGGTGCCGGCCCCTGGGCTTCGTGGAGATGAAGGAATAGAAGGTGGCCACGCTCTGGACCTCGGCCGAGCTCACCCTGCAGCACTTCGCGATGGCGGCCATCGCCTCCTCGGAGACGCTGCCGAGTTCCCTGTCCACGTCGGTCAGGATGCGGAGGACAGCCTCCTGGTTCCTGCCGTATCTGGCGGCCCCCTCTTCGATGATCTGGCTGACCGGACGGCCTGACACTACTCGCCTCCCTTGCTGACCAGCTCCCTGATCTTGCCTACGAGGACGGGAGGCGGAACCGGCTTCTCCAGGAACACGTCGACGGGGAAGAAGTCGGGGTTCTCCTCGGGTCTGAAGTCGTAGCCCGTGACCTTGCCGACCGAGGTCAGCATGATGATCGGAACGGGATTCTGCAGCCTGCGCCTGATGTCGCGGGCGACGGCGAAGCCCTCATCGGTGTTCTCCATCATCACGTCGAGCACGATGACGTCGGGGGAGTCGGCCTCGACCCGCTGCAGCCCCTCGGCCCCGCTGGACGCCGAGATGACCTCGAAACCGCTGGCCTCCAGGACGATCGTATTCGCCTCGACGAAGTCCGGATCGTCGTCGACCAGCAGGACACGCACCTTTTCGCTCATGGTCAGTCCTTCCTGCCCTTTGACACAGACAACAACGGAAAGGCGATCAGCGGCAAGGATGAACCCGGCAGGCCCTTCTGTCAAGTACCGCAGATATCGAATTGATGAGAGATTACGCGGGTTCCGGGCGCGTCCCCCGGAGGCGTCGGGAGCGTTGTCACCGCTCCATGCGCTCTCCGGGGTGCGCTCGTGAAAGGAATCACATTCGGACGGCCGCCTAGTACCGGTAGTGGTCCGGCTTGTAGGGGCCCCCGGCGTCTACGCCGATGTACGCTGCCTGATCGGGGGTCAGGGTCGTGAGCTTCACTCCGATCTGGCCGAGATGGAGCCTCGCGACCTCCTCGTCGAGCTTCTTCGGCAGCCTGTAGACGCCGACCGCAGGCCTGTCGGAGAGCAGGGCTAGCAGGGCCATGCACTGGTTGGTGAACGAGTTGGACATTACGAAGCTCGGGTGCCCCGTCGCGCAGCCCAGGTTCACCAGCCTTCCCTCGGCCAGGATGTAGACGCAGTGGCCGTCGGGGAAGACGTACCTGTCGACCTGCGGCTTGATGTTCTGCCGAACGATTCCCGGGAAGGCCTCCAGGGCGTCCATCTGGATCTCGTTGTCGAAGTGGCCGATGTTGCAGACTATGGCCTGGTCCTTCATCCCCGCCATGTGGGCGGCGGTGACGACGTCCCTGTTGCCGGTGGCGGTCACGAAGATGTTGGCCTCTAGGAGGGCGTCCTCGACGGTGGTGACCTCGTAGCCCTCCATGGCGGCTTGCAGGGCGCATATCGGGTCGATCTCAGTCACCAGCACGCGGGCTCCGAACGCCCTCATGCTCTGGCAGCAGCCCTTGCCAACCTCGCCGTAGCCGCACACCAGCACGGTCTTGCCGGCCACCATGACCGCCACATGCTTGGTATCGATCCACACCGGGTCACGACCCAGCAAATCCTCGATCTCCACCGGCCTGATCGACGAAATGGCAACCCGCCCTGACATCACGTCCTCAAGGCCGGGCACCGTAAATACA
>JAKLEF010000219.1 GCA_022703195.1 Candidatus Fermentibacterota bacterium
GTGACAGGGCGGCGGCCGGGTCGGCCGAGGCCCGCAGGATGCGCAGGAGGGGCGACCTCCCCGGTGTCGTGTACGGCGGCGGGAGCGAGGCTCTCGTGACTCTCGACGCATTCGAGTTCATGAAGAAGATCGGCTTTTCGTCCTCCGGCATGGTGGCTCTCGTCGACGCCTCGGGTGCGAAGACCACGGCCATCATCAAGGAGGTCCAGTGGAACAGGCTGACCGACAAGCCTCTCCACATCGACTTCTACCGCGTCTCCATGGATCAGATAGTCGAGGTGCGGGTGCCCCTGCACTTCGAGGGCACGCCCAAGGGCCTGCTCTTCGGCGGCGTCTTCGACCAGCTCATGCACGAACTGCAGGTCAAGGTGAAGGCTTCCGCCATCCCTTCGAAGATCAGCGTCGACGTCTCGGGTCTCGAGATAGGCGATTCGCTGCACGTCAGCGATCTGGTGCTCCCCGATGGCGTCAGGGTCGACTCGTCGCTGGATCTGCCAGTCGCCCACGTGGTGCCGCCTACGGTCGAGAAGGCGAAGCCTGCAGCCGAGGAGGCTTCGACTGAGGAGGCCGCTGCAGCCGCCCCCGCACCCGAGGACGAGAAGAAGAAGAAGGACTGACGGGGGACCGGAGTGCCCGGGCCTCGGCTCGTTCTCTGTCTGGGCAATCCCGGGCCGGCATATTCGCTCACCTGGCATAACGCCGGCTTCTGGACCGCCGATGTACTGGCGGCGGAAGCCGGCGTCTCCTTGAAGAACGCCGGCCTCTTCGCCGCGGCAAGGCTTCCCGGCGGCCTCGAACTCGCCAAGCCGATGACCTTCATGAACGAGAGCGGCCGCGCGGCGGCCGCTCTGCTCAGGATCCACGACCTCACGCCCGACGAACTCCTGGTGGTCTGCGACGAGACCAGCCTGCCGCTGGGCAGCCTCCGCCTGCGAAGGGGCGGATCGGCGGGCGGGCACAAGGGGCTGTCGAGCATCATCTCATGCCTGGGGACCGACGCATTCCCGAGGCTCAGGCTGGGCATCGGCCAGGCGCCCGAAGGGGTCGACCTCGCCGACTACGTCCTGTCGAAGGTGCCCCGCAGCCAGGAGGAGGAGGCCTCGCTCATGGCCCACAGGGCCGCCGACTGCGTCATGAAGGCCTTCGATGAAGGCATCGAGGGTGCCCAGGACATCTTCAACTCTTCAGTCCCACGCAGCGGAACTGATATGTAGCCGTCAGCAGGTTCGTGAAGCGAATCTGCGAGAGGGCGTGTTCTCCTCCGCGCAGCTCCAGAACGCTTTTAACTCCTTTAACTTTCTCTGGGACTCAGCGCCGACTCTGATCAGACAGGACTCCGAACCTTCTTTAGAAGAGAGTCCATCTTTCCGAGACATGCGCAGGGATCTTGAGAAAGTTAAAGGAGTTAAAAGCGTTCTGGAGGAGAAGGAGGGGCCGCGGGGCGGCCCCTCCCCTTTCGTGTCGCTGAAAGCTACTGCATCGCGCCGGCAGATGTGGCCATCATGCCGATCATCTCGGCCAGGTCGCTGCCGTCGACCGTGGACGTGCAGACGACCCCCTGGTCGGTCAGGTCGACCGTGTAGTACATCCAGGCAGAGGAACCCGACAGCGCCTCGGAGTCGAAGCCTGCCTCGTCGCCCATCATGTCCGCGATCAGGGTCATGTAGGCCGGGAAATCCAGCCCGAAGACCACTTCCTTGTCGGAGCCGGCCGCGGAGAAGTAGGCGTCGGCGGTCTGGGTCTCTCCTGCGAAGGTGCCCCCGGCTATCCCGGCAAGAAGGCCGGGTTCGGGAGCCATCTCCATCACGAGTGCATCGCCGCACTGCGCCATCCAGACCGTGAACTCCATGGGCTCTGCCGTTCCGGTGGCGACCGGTGCGGTTCCGGCTTCGAGATGCTCCATCGCGGCGGGATCGACGGACGTGCCGTAGGTGAGGTAGGTGATGCCGTCGATGACGGTGTCGCGAGGGGCCGTGAAGGAGAGGCCGGGCATCCCCTGCATCATCTGCATGCTGAAGTCGAGCGAGTACCTGACCCAGCCGGCGACGTCCTCCATGTCGGCTCCCTCGGGCATGTCGTAGGCGGCGGTGAAGTGCATGAACCCGTCGCTGTACATCGCGAAGGCGGTGTTCGCCGAGAGCTGGGCGGTGAAGTCGACGTACTCCTGGTTCACCTCGCCGCCCAGGGCCGTCAATATCGCGGACATGGCCGCGCGCGTGACCTCGGGGGGCATCGAGACCCTCGAAGCCCCCACGTCACCGGCGGGCAGCAGGGGCAGATGATCGACCGCCTCGACAGGAGTGAGCAGCCCGGCCAGGCTGGAGCCGGGGACGAAGGTGGTCAGGCAGTTGACGTCTATGTTCTCGGGGCCGAAGGTGACGGTGTACTCGAGGTCCTTCGTCTCGAGGAGGAACAGGTCGATGGCGTCGAGGTAGAGCACGACCATGTTCGACATCATGGCTTCCATCGGGGCGCCGGTCATCTCGGACTCGAGGCCGCCTAGTATCTGCGATCTGTACATGTTGAGCTGGCCGGACGCCATCGGGCCCACCATCGAGACGTCCATCTTCATCCACGCCGTGGATGGGGCCACCGTCAGGGTCGCGCCGGGAACACGGCCCTCGATCCTGTCCATCATCGTCGAGATCTCGCTGCGGGAGCCGGCGAACAGGGCGAGACCCCTGTAGGTCGCGACGAACACCGTCATGTCGCCGTCGGTGAATGTCTTTACGGGAACCCCGTCGATGGCTTCGACGTCGGTCCATCCCGCGCCCCATTCGGTGGTCTTCGCCCAGAAGGTCTCCGGGTCGGGGGCGGCGATGGCCCCGCCGATGGTCTGCGGGTTGATCCCGCTGGCGTAGAACACGACGGTCCCGTGCACGTCCATGCCCGTCATCGCCGTCAGGGAGTCGAGGTGCGTTATGCCGGCGCCCTCGTAGATCTGCTTGGCGATCAGGTCGGGGCCTGCCAGGGGAACGCCCTGCTCGATGTAGTCGTCGATCGTAGTGACGACGGCGGCGGGATCGGCAATGGCGCACATGACGAACGCGCTCTCCGGGAGGACGTCCAGGGGCGACGCATCCTCCTTCACGCCGCAGGATGCGGCAAGGATCAGCAGGGTCGCGACAGCCAGCACTCTCCTCATGCTACCCTCCAGGTGAGAGAACCGAAACTCATCGCACACAGGGCCTCGGCAGCCCGGAACATCACCGTACCGGGGCCGGGGCGGGAGTATTTCGTCACAGGGCGCCGGTTTGTCACAGGGACGAGTCAGGTATAGAATAGACCCATGTTCGGCGACCTTGACCTCTTCTCACAGAACGAGCCCCCTCCGTCGTCCGCCGGGGGTACGGGGGTGCTGTTCCTCGACACCGAAACCACCGGTGCCGATCCCTCCACGGCGGAAATATGTGAAATCGGAGCCGTGCTTGTCTCTTACAGCGGACTGACGCAGGTTTCGGACGAGATTCCGGAGTTCCACTCGCTCGTCAGACCCTCGGACAGGATCCCGCCGGAGGCCTCCGCCGTCCACCACATCACCGATGCGATGGTGGCAGGAGCTCCCACCGCCGGCGAGATCGAGAGCGGAATCTCGTCATTCGCCGCGAGGGCCTCGATCGTCTGCGCCCACAACTCGCCTTTCGACCTGACCATACTTACCAGGCAGATGCCTTCCGTAT
>JAKLEF010000022.1 GCA_022703195.1 Candidatus Fermentibacterota bacterium
GGAAAAGAGGGCGCGAACGCGCCCTGGCCTTCCCTGATTCAGGTTGGCGCCGTTAACGAGGATGATCTCCTGATCTGCGTAACCACTGCCGGTTCCGACACGCTGGCCACATGGGGGTGCCGCGTCGACCCGGCCCGGCCGGATGCGGCCGTCACTGGATGGCTCCGGGCGGCCTGGGGACTGCACGGAACGGCCTGCCCAGCATGAACGACACCCACTCCCCGAGCGTGAGCACGGGGCCGCCCGCTGGCGCGCCGAATCCGACCGTCGCGAATATCCACTCACCTGTCAGCTTCGGATCGAAGGCCATGCAGCCCACAGGCGTGGCTCCAGGCGCTATCAGCCGCTGCTGGAACGCCAGCATGCGCCATTCGAACTCGAAATGCTGCCAGCGCGTTCCACAGACGGTGCAGACTGCGTCATTTCCCTGCATGTAGGATGGGGCTGCCGGCGGTTCGCGCCGGAACAGAGGCAGTTCGAGCGCTTCTCTTACCAGGCAGTTCTGGATTTCGTCCATCCAGCCCGGCCCGTGTTCCTTGCCCGCCCAGAACCTGAACTGGGGCCACCCGCACGGGCAGGGATGCTCCGACAGATACTCCCCCAGTACTTCGCGAACTGCGGCCTGGGTTTCGAACAGCAGCTTCCGTGAAGTCACGTAGCCCTGCCGGTAGTCTGCGGTTCAGCGGGTGAGCCAGCCGCTCCGGACATAGTCGCGGATGCCGTCCTCGATGCCGAATGCCGCCTCGAATCCGATCCTCCTGGCTGCTTCGGCCGTTTCGCAAGTCGTGTCGGACTGGTAGTTCCCGCCGAATGGATTGGGGAAGTACTCCGGCTTCCTGTCGAGACCCAGCTCTGCGTTTAGGATTTCCACCAGGGTGTTGAACGTGGTCGCGCGCCCCGATGCGCAGTTCACGACGCAGCTCTCGCCGGCTCGAGAGGCGAGCAGGTTCGCCCGTACGACATCCTTCACATAGATGTAGTCGCGCTTCTGTTCGCCGAACTCGAACAGGCGGGGGTTCCCCGACAGCATCTGCCGAGCGAGCTGGTGGATCATCGTGGCGCGCGATCCCTTGTGGTTCTCGCGCGGGCCGTAGACGTTGCAGTACCGCAGACCCACGATCACGAGGCCGGGGATGGACGCCGCAAGGGATGCCGCATGCTCCTCGAGGGCCTTCTTCGATTCGGCATAGGGGGTGTTGAGGTCGAAGGGGCCCCCCTCACGGAAAGGAGCGGCATTCCTGCCGTAGACCGCGGTGGAGGAGGCGTACACGATCCTCCTGCAGCCCCTCTCGACGACATGTCTGAAGAGGGCGGCGGAGGATTCCAGGTTCGCCCTGAACATCTCGGCCCTGTCCATGTTCCTCGTGTTGTTGAGGGCTGCCTGGTGGAACACTGCATCCACTTCACCGATCGCATCCCAGTCGATGCCCAGGAACCCAGGATTGAGACACTTGCCGGTGAAGCCCGGGAGCTGCTGCTCGGCCTCGTTTCCGGTGATGACGACGTCGTGGCCCGAAGCAACGAGCTCCAGCGCCAGGTTCGAGCCCACGAGCCCGGTCCCGCCGGTAACAAGACACCTCATCTCTGCTCCACCTCCGGCATGCCCCGCCCCTGCCGGCGGAGAGGCATGCACGCTCCGGGCACGGCCCGGACTCGCGTCAGAAGAAGATCTTTGCCAGCTTGAGCGCGCCCTGCGCCCAGGGAGTCCGGTGGGTGAGGCCCGGCCTCTTCCCGAACCGGCTGCAGTTCTCGAGGTACCACCTGTAGTTCCGGAGGAGGGCGTCGACGTTGGAGTACCTGGGCGCGAACCCGAGCCTGTCGACGGCCTTCTGGATCGACACGAACGACTCCTTGTCGACCGTCTCGTAGATCCACTTGTACAGCGGGGAGAGGTGCAGCGACTCGAGGAGCCTCAGCATGAGCACGGCGGGCTTCACCGGGATGGAGGATATACGCCGCCCGTGCCCGGCGAAGTCGAGCACCGCCTGGAAATCGGAGCGCGGTGTGCCGTAGACTGCGGCTCCGACGTTGAAGGTATCGTTCGCGAGGTCGTCGGGCAGCGTCGAGCAGAGCCAGATGACATCGCAGAGATCCTCCACGTCGAGGAACTGATAGGGATTGTTCCCGCTCCCGAGCACGGGGAAGCCGTGCCCCTCCCTGGCCCACTCGTAAAGGAGTGCGAATACCCCCAGGCGCTCGGGGCCGATGAAGGACTTGGGCCTGAGGATGGGCACGGTGACGCCATTCCCGCGGAACTCCTCGCACACCCTTTCTGCCGCGACCTTCGCCTCGCCGTACGGGCCGACGCCGAACAGCCTGTCGGTCTCGAAGAGGGGATGATGGTCGGGTATGCCGTAGACGGCGGTGGTCGAGATATGGACGATCCTCTTCACGCCGGCCTTCACCGACTCCTCCATCACGATCCTGGTGCCCTCGATGTCGGTGCTGTAGATGTCCTCGGGCTTGTAGAGGGGCAGCGCCGCCGCGGCGTGCACTACTACATCGGCGCCTTCGAGGGATCCCGCCACGTCGTCGCGGATGCGGATGTCCCCCTGGATCGCCCTTATCCTGTCCCTGCAGTCCTCATAGTCGAACTCGACGAGGTCCAGGACCGTTACATCCTGCCCGCGGGCGAGGAGGTAGCGCACCAGGTTGATACCGAGGAAACCGGATCCTCCAGTGATGAGGAATCTCTTGCCCACTTCCACCGATCCTTCCGTTGCCCTGCACACCTGTTCGTGCGATCCTAATATGTGCCCGACACGAGCCCCCGGGGTCCGCCTTCACATCCCTGAACCGACCGGAGCTTCCGGAGGGTCCCTCCGCCAGACAGGTGGTGGCCTGACAGAGCCGGGTCAGACGTGCGGATGGAGCCCCTGCGATCTCCGGGCATCCCATGCCCTCCCTGCGTCCTGGCCGGTCTCCCAGTACCTGTTGTCCGGCATGGTGAGGGTGTACGGCCTGATCCTAGTGATGTCGGGCCTGCCGTCGGGGCAGCAGGACGGATCGGCATAGGCCCCGACGATCTCCCCGATGAAGATGTCGTTGGTCGGCAGCTCGACAGTCTGCACCAGCCTGCACTCCATGTTCACGGAGCACTCCCCGGCCATCGGAGCGCCGGTCTCCTCGCCCGTGACGACTGTGAACAGCCTCGACTTGTCCGTGCTGCTGCCGCTGATGATCCCGCAGTAGTCCACCCTGTCGATGATGGAGACGGGCGGGATGCCCACGCTGAAAGCCCTCGAGGAGCGGATCCCTCCATTGGTGAAATGCCCCCTGCTGATGGCCACGGCGATCATCGGAGGCTTGAAGTTGACCCTGGAGACCCAGGCCACCGGCATGAAGTTGGCCCTGCCCCCCGCGTCCGCGCCCACGAGGACCATGGGCATGGGATACGGGAAGGCGTTCCTGTCGATCCTGATCTGTCCCATCATCGTCTTCCCCTCATTCTCATATCCCGTTTCTGCTGGCCTCCTCCCCGCGCGGAAAGCCGGGGAAAGACTCTCATCCAGTCCACAACATGCCTTGGACAGTCGTGACGGTTCCGCCCAAAGGCATTCACAAGCCCGGGAAGACTGCTCCGTAGAGCAGCCCCGAGACCGCCGAGAACAGAATCACGAGAACGGTGAAGGTCAGGGTCCGCCTCGTCCCGATGACGCTCCTGATCACGAGCAGGCTCGGCAGCGACAGCGCAGGCCCGGCCAGCAGGAGAGCGAGTGCAGGGGCGTTCCCCATGCCCGATCTCATCAGACCCTGGACGATCGGGACCTCGGTGAGGGTCGCGAAGTACATGAAGGCTCCGGCCGCCGAGGCAGCGAGCACGGTGAACGGAGAGTCCCCTCCCACGGCGGATTCGAGCCATCGATACGGAACGAGGCCCGGAGCATCGGTGGTGCCCAGGAGGAAGCCGGTTACCGCGACCCCGCCGAGCAGGAGCGGAACAACCTTGAGAGTCAGGCCCAGGGTCTCGTCGAACCATTCCCGGAGCAGACCGCCGCCGCAGGCCAGGATGACCGAGAAGCCGACCACCCCTGCAAGGAAGGCCGGCCTGGGATCGCCGGGGATGACGAGGGCCAGAGTGACCGAGGGTATGGCTGCGAGAACCGGCCTCCACCAGCCGACTCCGAACCACGCCACGAGCATCGCGGCTTCGGCCGCTGCGCAGACCATCACGATCCCCCACGAGGCGAACGGGGTGACGAATGCGAGGCTCTCCTCGCACGGACAGCCCGAACGGGCGAAGATCATCACTCCGGCCACGGCAGCCATCACAGGAACGGCCCTGCGCGTCGGAAGGCCGCCACCTGCACCTGTCCCGGCTGCTCCCGGGGCCCCCGGCCGAATCGTTCTGCCGAAGACGAAGCTCATGACGAGTCCGATCAGGACGCTCAGGATTATCGCGCAAATGGCTCTTGCGAATCCGAGCCCCGGGCCCAGGACCCTGGTGGACATGACGAATGCCAGGATGTTGATCGCCGGACCGGCGAAGAGGAAGGTGGAGGCCGGACCGATGCCGGCTCCGGCGGAATAGATGCCCGCGAACATCGGCAGAACCGTGCACGAGCAGACCGCCAGGATCGCCCCCGACACCGAGGCGGTCATATATGCCGCGGGCCCGGGGGACATCAGGCGTTTCAGGATGGCCGAGCCTCTCAGGAGCGTGGCTATGGCCCCCGCCAGCAGAAGCGCCGGTAGGAGGCTCGTCACGATGTGCAGGCGGGCGTATTCCTGGAGCAGGGAGAAGGAGGAGCCGAGTGCGGCGTAGAAGGCATGGCTGTCGAGCGGCGCAATCCACACTGACAGCACCAGAGCCGCCAGAACGGCAAGCTTCTTCAGATCACCGCGCATGGAGCCACCCTACTTCCTTCCGCGTCCGCCGGCTCCCGGCCGGCTCCTGCGCTCCTCCGTGAACTCCCACCACGGGCGCGGCTCGCCGCCGTCCATGAACCGGGTGATCGAGACGAAGAGGTCGATCACGCAGGGGTCGTGCCTGACTCCCGTGCGCCTGCAGAGCTCGTCGTACATCTCGTAAGGGTCGCGGCCCGCGACCTGCGCGGGTTCGGCGATCCCGAGCAGCTCGAGGTCGGCGGCCATGGCCGGCCCGACGTTCGGCAGGTCTGTGAGGCATTTCATCCGGTTCCGATCGACTTTCGACGGGTTCATACGCGCGCTCCCTCCCCCTGCCGGACGGCGGATCGCCCGGCGGGCCTTCCTATGCCCCGAGCCCCCTGAAGTAGACCGTTCCGTCCTCCCTGTCAACCACGAGCCAGTGAGTCCCGGAGTGGGTCCAGGAGTTCTCGACCTCGTCGATGTAGCAGTCCTTGTCGTAGATCGACCCGGGGGCCCACGGCGGGTCGAAACGGTCGTATCCGAGCGGCAGGTCGAACTCGTCCTCGATGTCCGACCAGTAGACATCCCTGTATCCGGTGGCGATCAGGGAGTCGATGCAGTCGCGGGTCGCCGTGAACCTCAGGTAGAGGCTGTAGCCCTGCCATGTGTCGCCGGCTCCCTGGAGGTCGCTCACCCCGCCGACGACCGGGGACATCAGGACTGCCTCGAACATCTCCCTCGGGGTGTTCGCAGATGTCGGCCCGGGTCCGCCGCATCCGGGCGCGGAAGCCAGGAATGCCGCCATGAATACCGGGATCGCCGCGCGTCCGGCCGTCAAAACCATCTCCCGACCCTTTCCCTGTAATCCGAGTAGATGCTCCCGAATCGGGACAGGAGGCGCTCCTCCTCGCGCGGGACTACAATCCGGTCGATGAGGAGCATGACCGGCAAGAGGAGCGCCACGGCGACCGGGCTGACGGCAGCCGCCGCGACGCCCGAATAGATCATCGCAGTTCCGATGTAGGCCGGATTCCTCGATCTGGAGTAGACCCCGGTAGTCACCAGGGTCACCGCCGTGCGCGAAGGTTCGAACGGAGTGCCGGCGCGGCGTAGAGCCGCGGCAGCGGAAGCGAGGATCACCGCTCCTGTTGAGATGAGGACGAATCCGCAGCCCGCGGCGATCCGCACATCCAGCGGGATCCTCCGATGGAGGAGCAGGTCCGCCGCGAACCCGAGCAGGAGCCCTGCCAGGAAGAGGATCCCCGGTTGAACGAATCTTCGGCCGAGTACCGCGGATCCCATCCCGACCGCCTCTGATGCCTTCCCGCGGACCGCTTCGAGGTTCTCCCTCTTCATGAGGAACGCCCTCGCCAGGGCATCCCGTTCGACCCGGGTACATCTGGTCGAGACTTTCTCCGCCAGATCCTCCGATGCCTCGAACACCGCCTCGAGACGGCCGCATGGGAATTCGCCGCACCGACCGCAGTCCGGGATGCCCCTGGAGAACGCGCAGTCCCTGACGAGAGGCCAGGCGCAGCGGCGTGACGGGCTGCAGCCGTCGCAGGCGAGACTCCCGGCGGAGACTCCCGGTTCGCGCAGACCGATCCTGACCCAGAGCTCGCGGACAATCTCCAGCGCGGCCGGATCACCGGAAGACGTGGCAAGGAGCCTGGGGCAGGCTCCGCAGTCGTCGCCGCAGACTCCGATCACGGGGCCGTGCGGGATCGGATTGCCGGACACAGCATCCTCCGGCAGGACGCGAGCCGGTTCTGGAACGGAGCGATATAGCCCCACGGGGTCTCAGGTCTTCGATGCAGGCTTCGGGCTCCGGTGCTTCTTCGCGAGCCGGAAGATGAGAAGCCCCAGGGACACGAATACTATCGTGATGGGGAGCGCCACTCTCGCTGACTCGATAGCGGCACCGGACGCGCTGCCGTTTGAGAGCCTCATCAGAAGCCATTCCGCGATGCGGGGCGAGAAGCCGACGAGGGCGATCCAGGCCGCGAAGAGGGCTATGATCACGGGGCACGGCCAGAGCTTCGGCTGCGGAACCTCGATTCCGGCACCCTTCGCCATGGCATCCACGGCGTCCTTCGCATCCTTGAGGGACGCGCCGGTGCTCTCGCGGTAGAGTTTGATGGCTTCGACGTACTCTCCCCCGGCGATCATCGTCCTGACGCGTTCGAGATTCTCGGAGGTGATGAGGTCCGGTTCCGCCTTGCCCGGCTCGTCGTCCCGGATCGTCAGCTCGGTCCCGCAGTAGCCGCATGTGATCCGGCCCGTTCCGGAAACTGTCTGGAGGCTGCTCCCGCAGTTCGGGCACCTGTTCGTCTCGACAACCATCAAGTCCCTCCCGGACTGCCGGATCGACATCCGATGGAATTGCCCGTCCGAACATGCTCAAGGGCCGTCTCACGGTAAACGGCGGCAGCCACCAGCGGGCCGGCTCAGATGAGGATCCAGGGGCGGTCGGCCCCGCAGGCCTCGACCGTGACTGAATCGATCCTCCTGACCCCGGGCAGCGTCTCCCTCCCGTCGGCGGCCTCGGGGCTGACGAACCTCGCCCTCACGGTGAACGGAGGCGAAGGGGTGAACGGCCGTGCCGAGCCGATGGAATGCACCGCGCGTTCCACGCCTTCTCGTATCGCCTGCCGGGCTCCGGCCGGAGACATCGATACGGCGGGAGCCTGACGGAGCCCTCCCGGCTCACCGCCCAGCCCCTCCTTCACGGCGACGGTAACCGACCACGGCGCCAGCTTCGAGGCTTCGGAGGCCGCGGCCCTGTCGCCTGAGAGGAAGACGAAGGGGACGCCTTGGAGTCCAGCTGTGTAGCAGTTCATCCAGATCTCCCCGACGGGCTCCCCGTCGACCCAGTAGCCCTCGAGCCCCCCGTGGAACGAGTGCGGCAGGACAGCGCGCGGAGTGCCGGCCATTGCGTGCATGCCGGTCTGGAACAGGCCGGCGAATCCGGGATCGAGCCCCTCCGGGCCGCCCTCTCCGGCCCCCATCACGAGCCTGCAGGAAGGATGCAGGAGTTCGGGATCGATCCCCCCCGGAAACCCGCCGTGCCCGTCCCATGCAACGACTTCGTCTACTCCCGCTGCGATCGCACCCTCCACAAGGGCGTTCAGCTCCAGCGTTGCGAGCCGCCGCGCCTGGCCGAGATAGGGTGCGAACCAGCCTGCACGGGCGTCCCAGCAGCACTGGAGGCCGTGGTCCACAACCCCGGCCACACCCTCCAGATCGCACGCCGCATAGATCCTCGAACCCATATGTACCTCCTGGCCGATAAGGTCCGGAGCCGCTCACGGCTCGGGGCTGCCGGTGTCCTCTTCTCCCTTGTAGAGCTCCGCCCTGGCCTCGCTCGCAAGCGCCTCGTACCGGCTGCGGAACCTGTCGAGAGTGTCCTCTTCCAGCTCTTCCAGATCGAGCAATGCGTTGTGAGCTCCCCGGGTCGCCCGGATCAGCTCGTCCAGCTTGATCTGGATGGCCTTCGTGTCTCGGTTCTGGGTGTTCTGGATGAGGAAGACCATCAGGAATGTGATGATCGTCGTGCCCGTGTTGATGACCAGCTGCCACGTGTCGCTGAACCCGAAGAGCGGCCCCGTGACGATCCAGGCCAGGATCACGAAGACCGCGAGGACGAAGACCCAGGGTCGGCCGCTGAAGTGTGCCGTGGCCTTCGCGAACCTCGAATACCAGGCATTTGCTCGCATGAAGGGCTCCTTACCCATATACGGTTGTTCTTCCCGTTCCGGTTCTCCTGTCGGATAGCCTGATCGAACCCGAGCCCTCGAGTCAGTCGGACAGGTGTTCGGGGGCTGTTTCCAGCAATCGGGATCGTCTGCATGATATGGAATCAACGACAGGAGGATGCCATGTTCAGATTCCTGCTCGCCACGCTCCTGCTGCCCGCCGCGGTGCTCGGCGACGCCGGGATACTCGGTTCGGTCGTCCGCGGTCCGTCGGCGCTCTCGGATTCGGGGCCGGACGTGAGGATGCTGGCCCAGGACGTCCTCATCAGCGTGGACCGGCACTCATACGAGATCACGGGCTGCTTCCTCCTGCACTCGCCGTCCGACGAGGGCACCGTGTTCATGTACTTCCCGGTGGACATCATCACGCCCTTCGTATCAATGCTCTACAGCTCCACGGAACCGGGCCCCCTCCTGGACAGGGTGGAAGTTACGGTGGACGGCGCCCCGGCCGAAGTGTTCCCGATGTTCGTCTGCGAGTGGAATCCTTCGGAAGAGCCGTCGCTCCCATGCTGGGAGTCGGTCCGGGAGATGACGAGACCTCTCTTCCAGGACGAGCCTGATGAGGGAGAGCCTTTCTATGCCACCAGGATCCCTGCAGTGGAACAGATCACCGACTCATGCATGGACTGGGAGGCGGACCTGCCGGGAATCCACAGCCAGGCGCTGAACGCCGCCTGGTCAGCCGGCTTCGGAGTCGATGACACCGTCCTGGTCGAGTACCACGTGACGGGACAGATGACGACGGACTACGACTCGACGATGTCCATCCTCTGCTATCCACTGCAGACCGGGTCGACGTGGACCGGTTCCATCGGAAGCGGCAGGGTGACGGTCGTTCCTTCCGGGTTCGCCGGCCCCGGAGAGATATCCTTCATCGCCGGCTCCATGCTCCCGGCTGCAGTAGAACTGCCGCCGGCCGTCTTCGAGCCCCTTCCGGAGATAGCCGGGCACCAATCCTTCGCTGCCACCAGGCTCTCACGCCTGGCGGGGACCCGCCTCGGGGGCGGCTTCCAGTGGAGATTCTCGGACTTCGAGCCATCTGCCGTCCCGGAGGGCTGGCGGGGGCTGTTCCCGGGCCTCGGCGACATGTACGCGTTCGTTGCGGACAGCGTGAGGGAATGGCGGACTTCGGAATCCGCACCGAGGCCGACGGGCTGGGGCGGGTCGTTCATCTACGCCTTTCTCTCCGACAACCCTCCCGACAGGCTGACTGTCATCGACCTGGACGGCGTGCCGCTCCACGAATCGCCGGACCCCGGTGCCCCCGTGACCTCCCTGCTGCCGGTGAACACCGTGCTGACGGTGATCGAGACGCGCGGACCCTGGATCCTGGTGGGCTGCAGCCCCTGCGACATAGTGAACTATGAGGAGATGGGCCCCCTTCACGGCTGGATCGAACTCTACCGCACCGGCGGCGACGGCCTGTCGAGACCTTCCGCCCTGCCGATGCTATGAGCAGGCTACCCTTCGCGGCAATGTCCCGGTTGTTCTTGTTCTCCTGAGTCGCAGGCAGGCCGGTCAGTCGACCCGGAAGACCGTGTACTCGCCAGGCTTCCCGGGGATGATCCGGAACGTCGAGGCAGCTAGCGTGTGCGGGTCTGTCGCTTCGAGGACGATGGCGGCTCCGCCGTCGACCTCGAACACGGGAGTGCCGATGGAGAGCGGTTCGTCGGATCCGATCCCTGACACGGGTTCGGAGAGCACGATGCGGGGGGCGGAGTCCTCGGTTGCGTCTGCCAGCCACTGCAGGTACAGGATGGACTCGACGATCTCGAACCCCGAGTTCCCGACCACGACACGATAAAATCCCACGATCCCGTCCGACTCCCATGATCCGCCGCTCGCGACCGAGGAGATGCACGGATCGATCACGGGGGACTGGGCTAGAACTGCATCCAGCGCGAGCAGTGCCGTAAGGACCGGCGCCGTCACGGCTCCCCCGGAAGTCTGCAGGACACGGCGGTCACTTCAGACGAAGTCGATGCTGCTCGCCGATGCCGAAACGACATAGCACCGCTCGATGTTGGACCCCTCGTCGGCGGGGACCATGAAGAAGCCCGGCCTGCCGGGCTGGTAGCCCTGCGTGGTCCCGAGGAGGACCTCGCCGTCCATGAACACGACCCTGATCTTCCGCCCTGCCGGCGGACGAGCGGGATCGAACGATTTCCGCTCCATGTGGCGCGGGTCGCCTTCGAGGTCCTTCACGAAGAACACGGCTTTCAGTTCGCCTACCTTCACAGCGACAGGCCCCTTCGCCCCAGGCTGGGAGGTGGGGATGACGTGGAACAATTCCTTGTTGGGCAGGAAGTCCGATGTCTCGCCCTTCAGGATGTGTCCGTCCGAATATCTCGCCACGACCCTGTTCATCAGACCCTCCCGCTCGAACCTGCCTGGCCTGCCAGCTGCCGGGCAGCCGCCGCGGACTCCGCCCGGCTATCCCCGCGCATCCGGCTTCCATCAGCCGGATTCCGCTCGTACGCATCATCATGGCGCTCCAGCCCCCCGTCAAGCGCAAGGGGCCGGCGTCGAAGCCCCGGCTCGCGCATCGGTTCACGGTCCGGCCGGCGGTAGACCGCCCCGGCCGGGGAACGGGGCGGATTACCTGTGATGCGGTTTCACCCCTATGTTCCATCATGAGTATTCACAGGGTATGACTGGAGGATGTCGATGAACGCCCTTGATCTCCTTCTCGTTGTCTCCGTCTGCACCGGCACTGCTTCGGGCGGCCCGGACCGCGTCTACGAGAGCCCGGCGCCGGCAGGACAGGTGGAGGTCCTCTCCGAGGGTGGAGGGGACACGGTGATCAGGTTCGCTCTGGACGCGCTCGATTCCGAGGATGTTTCGATCGAGGGATTCGGCCGCGGTACGCGGCTCAGCATCCCGGACGGAGGCATTTCGGGTATAGAGGGCTATCCCGACCTACCGGTGATCCGCAGGATGGTCAGGGTGCCCTCCACGGGGGATGTCAGGGTCGACCTTCTCGATCAGGAGACCTCCAGGCTCGGAGTTCTGAGGATCCCACCCCTCCAGCCGTTCCCTGCGCACGACGGCGAGACGCCTCCCTTCCGCATCAGCGAGGAGCTCTACACCGGGAGCGGGCTCTACCCGGCTTCTCCCGTGATCGTCGAATCCGTGTGCATCCTGCGCGACATCAGAGTCGCCTGGATCTGCTACTACCCCGTCTCATGGGATCCGTCGACAGGCGAGACGACGCTCAACACCGAGGTCACGGTGCGCATCCACGCGGGGGACGGCAGGGGTGAGAACGAGCTGCCCAGGCCGTTCACCGGTCTGACACGGAGCTTCCTCCCTCTGTACGACGGGGTGCTTGGCTTCCCCGAGAGGGAGGGCGCGGACATCATCGACGGCAGCTACCTCTTCATCTCCTCCGGGGAGGGCCTCGAACTCGCGGGAGCCCTCATCGACTGGAAGTACAGGAAGGGATTCGAGGTCTTCACGGCCACGGTCCCCGGGATCGGTTCGACGCCCGAGGCTATCGACGCATGGATCGAGAATGCCTACGCCACCTGGCCCAACCCGCCCGAGTACATACTCATCGTCGGCGACGGATATGTCGTCCCGCCCCCCTGGTACGGCGGCTCGTTCGCTGCGGACAACATGTATGGCGTCCTGGGATCGGGATCGGTGCCGTCGATCCATGTCGGGCGGCTCTCCGGGAGCGACTCGGATGACCTGGCGTACGAGACCTGGAAGATAGCAAGCCACGAGATGGACCCCTACGAGCCATCCACCAGCTGGTTCCAGAGCGGTATCAGCGTCGGCCACGTGCAGTTCGCCGACAACTCCTACGAGTACGTCGAGTTCATGGAGTATGCCGGGATGGATGTGACCTGGTTCTGCGACACGGGCGGGATCCCACCCACGATTCCCGGTCTCGCGGAGAGCCTGAACGAGGGCTGTTCAATGTTCGGCATCTGCGGCCACGGCAACCTGACCACGATCGTACCCCCGGGATTCACCAACTCGAACGTGGAAGCCCTGATGAACGGACGGCGTCTGGGCTGGTGGGTGCTCGTCGCATGCAATACGGGCGAGTTCGACGGCGAGTACTGCTTCAGCGAGGCCCTGATGGGGGCGGGCGACGCAATCGAGACCAAGGGGGCCATCGGCGTGATGAGCCCCACCACGGGCAGCCCGATCGGCCCGGCTGACTCTCTAGGCAAGTGGATATTCGAGGGCCGGTTCGTGGACGGTATGAGCCACATGGGTGCGATCACGGACTGGGGCAAGGCCAGGGTCTACAGCTACTACGGGGCCAGCGGCAACTCTAACAACCAGATGCACATGGTCTTCGGGTGCCCGGAGCTGGACATCTACAACGTATCCTCACCGCTGCCCCAGATAGTATGCAGCCATCCCGACTCCATCCTTCCGGGCACGCAGACCTTCCCGGTGTCTGTCGGAGGTGAGCCCGCAGCGGGCGTGCTGGTGGCCGTGATGATCCAGGATACGGTTTCAGGTTCATGGATGGAATCGTCCTACTCCGACGCCTCGGGGAACGTCACGTTCGACATCCCGTCTTACACTCCCGGCAGTCCCGTCTGCGTCACCGCGACCGGCCAGAACCTGCACCCCTATCTCTCCGACGGGCTGGTTGGCATAGGAGGCCAGGAATGGAACGCACCACGGGCGTCTCTCTCTGTGGGCCCGGTCCCCTGCTTCG
>JAKLEF010000220.1:0-3373 GCA_022703195.1 Candidatus Fermentibacterota bacterium
CATGCCGAGAGCGTCGGCATGGTCGCGGGACTCCTGACCAACGGCGTCAGGCTCGCCGACAGGGCATACCTCGACACGCTGGCCGGGGCCGGCCTCGACTATGTCCAGATCACGCTGGAATCCCCCGAGGAACGGGTCCACAACGGCATGACGCGGTCCGGCTCGTTCGCGAGCACCGTCGAGGGTCTGAGGAACGCGGCAGCTGCGGGCATGTACGCCATCACCAACACCACCGTCACGAGGCTGAACGCCGGAACCGCCGCCGCGATGCCCGGATTCCTGAAGAGCATCGGGATAGGTGCTTTCGCGATGAACAGCATGATCCACAGCGGCCGGGGGCCGACCTCGGGCGTCGAGCTCTCGCCGGAGGAGACCCGCGACATCCTCGTGCGGGTGAGATCCGAGGCCGGCCGACTGGGGATGAGGATGATCTGGTATTCGCCGACCCGATACTGCGATCTCGACCCGGTCGCACTCGGGCTGGGGCCCAAGAGATGTACGGCGGGACAGTATAACATCTGCGTCGAGCCGGATGGTTCGGTCCTACCATGCCAGAGCTATTACGAGAAGGCAGGAAACCTGCTCACCGACTCCTGGGACAGTATTTACAATTCCCGCCTCTTCCGGTCGATCCGCGAAAGGGACTGGGTTGGTGAAGAGTGCCGGGAATGCAGCGACAGGGACCTCTGCGGGGGAGGCTGCCCGCTTCCTGCGGGCGGTCCCGGGGTCGCATGCCCTGACATGCTCTCCAACCCCTGAGGCTGCCATGCCCGGGGGATGGTACAGCCTGCCCCTCGAGGCCAGGGATGCGGTGTACCGAAGGCAGGCCTGCGAGACGGCAGCGCTCAGGCGCTTCATCTACGGCCTCCTGAACCTGAGGTCCGCCGGATCGGTGCTGGAGCCGGGATGCGGCACGGGGCTGGTTCTCGAAGAGGTCTCGATGCTAACGGGTGCGGTGCTGACAGGCATGGACCGCGACGCGGAGGCTCTCTCCATCGCACGCAGCAGAACCGCGAGACTCCATGCCCTGGAGTGCGACATCGAGACCGCGGCTCTTCCCCGCTCCGGGATCGTTCTCCTCTCCCACGTCCTGCTCGAACTGGGGAAACCCGCGGACTTCCTGCGGAGGATCCGGGGTTGCCTCGGGGCGGGAGGGAGGCTGGCCGTGCTGGGGGAGTACGACTGGGATTCCGCGGAATGCCCGGGGGACCCCGGCCTGCTCTCGAAGGCCAGGCGCTCCATGGCTGACGACGGCCTCGATCTCTCAATTGCAGGCATGCTGCCCGGGCTCCTCGAGAGGTCCGGCCTGCGTGTGATCCACTCGGGTTCGACGGTCTCGGCCCTGCCTTTCGATGCGGGATTCCTCTCGGGTCTTCCCGGCGTCCTCGATGACGGCGAAGCCGCCCCCGCATGCCCTCTCCATCTCCCGGTGAAGTGGGCGGTATGCGCGAGGTGACGGGCGTTCCCCGGACGGTATCCATCGGAGGGTCGCCCGGGATAGAGATCTCCGTGCGCCGGAGCACCAGGGCCAGGCGGGTGAGCCTGCGGGTGTCGGCCGGGAGGGCGGAGCTGGTCGTCCCCGCAGGCGCTTCCGAGAGCAGGGCCAGGGAGTTCGCGGAGTCCAACGCCGCCTGGATCGTCCGCAAGCTCGAGGAGTCGCGCGCGCATGCCGGCCCGGTCCCTGCTGCCGCGGGCCTGCCCGGCATGGACGTTCTAGCCTCCGAAGGGGCGCGATTCCCATACCGCGGAGCCATCGGGGTCGTCAGGGTGGAGATCGGGGATGACCGCAGGATCCGGGTCGAGAAGGATGGATGCTTCGTAGTGCATGCCCCGGCGGGCGCCACGGCCGTCTCCGTCGAGAAGGCCCTGAGGGTGTTCCTGGATGGAGAGCTGGAGAGCGTGTTCCGGATGTGCCAGGCCAGGTTCCTGGCGGAGACGGGCAGGACGGCCGCCGGTCTGAGGTTCCGCGACATGAAGACGCTGTGGGGCAGCTGCAGCGCATCCGGCATGGTGACGCTCAACAGGCAGCTGTCCCGGCTCCCGGTCGGGATCGTCGAGTACACCTCCTACCACGAGCTCTGTCACATCTTGGTCAAGGGCCACGGGAGGGAGTTCTGGAGCCTCCTGGCCGGTCTGGTGCCGGATTGCCGGAGCTGCAGGGATTATCTGCGGAAGTGCAGATAGCCGGAGACGGAGCCCGGAAGGGGCCGAACGGGCGGGCTCTCAGCGTATTGGCGGGAGCGAGACCCTCCGGCTCGATCCCCGCGACCAGACCTCGGCCTCCAGGCTGTCGGCCGACTGCATGAGGAGGCCTCTCACGGATTCCGGGTGGTAGGTCCTCACCGTGTCGACCCTGGTGATGACGTCGCCCGGCCTGAGCCCGCACTCGTCCGCCATGCTGCCGGTGTCCACCGCGACGACGAGAACCCCTGCGGGCCTGCCGGTATCCGCACCGGCCGAGCAGGACGTGGCCGTGATGCCGAAGGGGATGTCGTTCCTCGGGGAGCCCTGCATGGCGAGATCAGCCCATATGTACCACATCTGGGTCGGGATGACCGCGAGATAGTCGATGGCCGATGCAGTGATCGAACGGCTCTCGTAGGTCACCACGCCCGTCACCAGCCCGACGAGGACTCCGGAGGAGTCGAAGGCGCAGGCGCCCATCAGCCCCTCCATCCTCGGGGCCGAGAGCAGGAGGGCGCCATCGTCGTAGTGGCGCTCGACCCTGGCGGAAATGGAGATCAGGCCGGAGATGCCCTGCCCGACCAGGTTCAGGACCTCCCCCGTCCCGGGCACGCGGCTTCCGGGCCTGGAGAACTCGTCGAAGATGTCGTCCCGGAAAGAGAGTATCGCGATGCCCAGATCGGGGCAGATGTGGACCGTGTCGGGTTCGTAGAGCTCGCCGCCGTACTCGACGAACGGGGGCGAGTCGGGCCCCGCGAAGGCGCTCAGCGCGGCCACATGCCTGTCCGAGATGGCCACGCCGGTGGAGAGCTCGGTCACTCCCGGCACCCTCTCCCGGCGGATCGTCACAACCGGCGGGAAGGAGGCCTGCGCGGCGAGAGCCGCCATCAGTACGGCATGGAGGATCATGGGGTCAGAAAGTGACCAGGCTGGCTGGCCTTATGTAGGCTGTCAGGGGAGGCGTGGTGACGTCGTGCTTCCATGATTCGCCGACGTTCTCGGCCTTCTCCGCCGCTGCGTCGATCGTGCTCTGCATCTGTCCCCCGCCGCCGCCCAGCGTGACCTTATCGCTGGCCTTCATGCAAATCTCAGGGTCTTCGTACCCGCTCAGGAAAGCGAACTCGACCGCCGCGCCCAGGCTCGGCTCGCCGAACACGTACCAGGTATAGTTGTCATAGTTGGTCTGGTC
>JAKLEF010000220.1:3383-3666 GCA_022703195.1 Candidatus Fermentibacterota bacterium
CATATCTCCTGCGGATCCGGCTCCTGGGCCGGACCTCCATGGCGGCCAGCCTCGACCTGACGCGCTCCTCGAGATCGGCCGGGGGCTCGGGCCGTGAGATCTCGCGGAAGACCCTGGAGATGTCCCTGTTCATCTCGAGCATGCGCTTGCAGGATCTGCAGCCGGCGGTGTGGAAGTGCAGGAGCTGCTCCTCGCCGGGGCCTGACCTGCCGTCGATGACCCTGTCCATCAGTTCGAGGGCTTCCCTGCATTTCATCTCCAACGCTCCCATGCCTCGCTGAGG
>JAKLEF010000221.1 GCA_022703195.1 Candidatus Fermentibacterota bacterium
AGCCCGTCGAGCTCGGGCACGTGGTGCTGCTCGATCCCGACGACGGCCGCGTGCTCGCCTACGCCTCGACCGAGCCGAAGAGCTTTCCCGCGACGCGTCCGTATCCGACCGCGTCCTTGATGAAGGTCGTGACGGCCGCCGCCGACGGGGCCAGGGCCGCGGCCGCGGCATGGCACCATCTGGGGCTGGAGGGATAGCGATGGGTCTTCTTTCTGCTTCCGAGGCGCGGCAGGTGGGCGATCTGCTCGCGGGCATGGCGAAGGAGGTCCATGTCAGACTCTACACACAGAGGCTCAACTGCGGCGGCTGCCTCGATACCGAGCGGATCCTGGCCGAGCTGGCCGGCCTGTCGCCGAGGATCTCGCTCGAGAAGTTGAATGCCCTCACCGACACCGCGCAGCGGGAATCGGACTCCATCGAGGGGGTGCCTGCCATTATCGTTTCCGACGGCACACACAACCGCGTCAGGCTCTACGGGACCCCCTCCGGGTACGAGTTCTCGACCCTGCTGTCCGTCATCACCGACGCCGGCTCGGACAAGCCCGTGATCGAGCCCGCGACATCGGACTTCCTGGCTGCGCTGGACAGGGACCTCGTGATCCGCGTCTTCGTGACGCCCACCTGCCCGCACTGCCCGCGCGCGGCCGTGACAGCCGCGAGGCTCGCCGCGGCATGCCCCGGGGTCAGGGCCGACATTGTCGAGGCCGGCGAGTTCCCCGACCTTTCGAGGCTGTACGGAGTCCAGGGCGTGCCCAGGACAGTGGTGAACGAAAAACTGTACCTGGAGGGCGCAGTACCCGAGGCTGCGTTCGTCAGGGCGCTCTCCGGGGCGCTTCCGTCCCTCGACTCCCTCGAGGGCCCGCGCGACCTCCTCTCGTTCCTGGATGCAGCCGGGGAATGACCGCCCTCCCTCTCGTCCTGCTGTCTCTCCAGTCCTCCGTGGAGTTCCCCATGGCCTCCGACGGCAGGCTCGGGGTCTTCAAGTTCTTCGAATCCGACATAGCCCACTACGTCTTCTCGGAGATCGCGGCGTCCGTCACTCCCCTCATGGCGGGCAGGTTCTCGACCCGTCTGGGCCTCGAGGTCGACACATACATGGGCGAGAGCTGGAACAACCCCGACATGAAGTTCAACATCTACGGCGGGCACTGGAACATCAAGATCGAGTTCGCCTGGGACACGGGATGGGGCGAGGCGAGGCTCTACACTGACCACGAGTGCTTCCACAACATCGACATGTCCGACACGCTCTCCGAGTACATGAACAACGTGAAGGCGGGTGTCGTGCTCGACGCCTGCCCGCTTCCGAGGTTCGAGGATCCCGTCTTCCTGCCCTCGGGCGGGATGCCCTCGGGCTGGCTCTCCGCAGGGGTCTACCGCCCGCGGGGCGACGGATTCCAGAAGGGGCACGACTTCGACTGGTCGATCCAGGGAGAGGCCGAGATGCCCCTCGGGGCATGGCGCTCGTGGACGGGCGGCGTCAGGTACAGGCCCGAGTTCTTCTTCCACGAGGACGGGGACGCGTCTTCGAGGCACAGGCTTGAGACTTACGCACGGTTCGCCCCTGGCGACGGAGACGAGGCCTTCGAGCTGCACCTCACGCACTACCCGAGGGACACGCAGCCCTTCAGGAGCCTCGAGGGCGAGACCTTCGCCGGCCTCCGCTTCCTCTGGTAGCCCCCTCCCCCCAGAACGCCCCCCCAGAACGCTTTTAACTCCTTTAACTTTCTCCGCTCCGCCGCCGGCTCATCGAGCTCGGCTAAGGAGAAAGTTAAAGGAGTTAAAAGCGTTCTGGAGCGCTGGAGCGCCGTCAGACGGGGACGCCGCGCAGAAGCATCGGCGGGGCGACCATGAAGCCCTTCCTCTCCGGGGTGCCCAGCGCCTCGATGCGGGACAGCAGGTCGAGCGGCCTCCAGTTCCACCTGAAGTCCTTCACCGGCCTTGAGGAACCGTTCTCGCACAGGAACACCCCGTCGCGAGTCATGCCCGTGAGGATCAGCGTCTTCTGGTCGACGTAGCGGATGTACCACAGACGCCTGATCCTCAGGCACCTGCCGCTCTGCGCGGCCAGCTCGGATGCGGTCCCGTGTGCGCCCCTGACCCCGAAGCAGCCTGGATTGACCACTGCCGGCCTGCCCGACTTCTCCGCCCAGAACCTGTCGCACATCATCGTCCTGAGTATCCCGGAATCGATCCAGACCTGGTCCTCCGTGGCCAGCCCGTCTCCGTCGAAGGGCCTGCCGGGGACCTCCCCGTGGAGGTCGCTCTCGAGAGTGAACTTCCCGGAAGCCACCCGCCTCCCCTCCATGCCGCCGAAGACGGTGATCCCCTCGTCGGTGGCGCGGGCGTCGAGGGACATCAGCAGGTAGGGCACCAGGTCGGCCACCGCCTGCGGCTCGAGGACGACGTCGATCGAGCCCGGTTCCGATGATGAAGGATCGCGGGCGGCCTTCGCCTCGGCGATGACCTCGTCGATCGTGCCGCGAACCGGGATGTCACGCCAGGCATTCGACGAAACCGACCTGTAGCTCGATCCGCCGCCGGCCTGCACGGTGATCTGGAAGCCCCCCCCCGTGGCCTCGTGGAAGCAGAGGTTGCCGGTGCTGGTGGCAAGCGCGATCCGGCTCGACTCCATCCCCGACGTACCGGCGACCTCCGCGCCGGCCGCCTCCGAAGCCGCGACGGCGGCCGTGGCGGCGTCCATCCTGGGGCCCGGCTCGACCCTGCCGGTCTCCTCGTCCCATGCGTCGATGATCGGGTAGATCTGGCCCTCGTCGGCCGGGGGCACGTACTCCGGGTCCGGCGGGGACATCCGGAGCTTCTGCTCGGCAGTGCGCACGATTTCCGGTATGGCTCCTGCATCTATCCTGTGGGTGCGGTACTCGGCCTTCCTCGAGCCGTCGCCGACCCAGAGCCTCAGCTCCCGCCTGAATGTGTCGACGTTCTGGGTAACGGCATTGTGGCCGAACCTGACCAGGGCGACCCTCTCCTCGTCGAGCTCGGCGACGGAATGCCCTACGGAGACCGCCCCGAGGACCTGCTGTACGAAGTCGAGCATCTCCTCGCGAGTCATCTCACACCTCCCCCGACGGTAACTCCGCGGAACCTGGCCGGACTGGCCCCGTGCGTCATCCTCGCCCCCTGCATGGGCTCGCCCTTCCCGCAGGTCAGGAGCCCCATGGGCTGAAAGAACCTGGCATCGGCGATGCCGTCGCAGGAGCCCCAGAACTCGGTGGTTCGGGAGCCGTACAGCACCTTCTTGAGCGGCCTGCCCGGCTTCCCGTCGCGGATCTCGCGGAAGAAGTCGCCCCCGAACTGGAAGTTGACCCTGTTCTGGTCGATGCCGAAGGAACCCCTGCCCTCGATCAGGATGCCGTGCCTGACGCCCGCGACCAGTTCCTCCGGGGTCATCGGCGTCTCGGAGGGCTCGAGGTAGAAGTTGGGTTGCCTGTTGATCGGGAAGAAGCCGAAGTCCTGCGCACGGCAGCAGCCGCGGCTGGCGCTCCTGCCCACGAGCAGCGCCGTCTCGCGCACCGTGCCGAATTCCTGGAAGACGCCTTCCCTGATGGTGTGCCACTTCTGGCACGGGGTGCCGTCGTCGTCCCAGCCCCAGGAGGCGAGCCC
>JAKLEF010000222.1 GCA_022703195.1 Candidatus Fermentibacterota bacterium
ACCAACACCTACGGCCTCGCCGTGATCGCGCAGGCCAAGACCGACTATACCAACGACTTCTACGAGCTCTACCAGACCCTGGGCGGCGGTTCATGCCTCGGGGAGGCCTTCAGGGTGTGGCTCTCGGCCAACCTGGGCCTGGAGCATGCCGCCGTGCTCCTTGGCGATCCCACGCTCAGGCCCCACGGCAACGGCACTGCGTCGGGGATCCCTGACGGGGGCCTTCATCCGGCGCTGCTCGACGGGTGGCAGACCGTGCAGGTGACCGACGGGCTGCATTCGGAAGGCGACCTTTCGTCCTGCAGGGAACCCGTCTCGGGCCGCACCTTCGCGACCTTCGGCACGTCCGATCCCGTCAGGGCTAACATCATGGCCGCGATCGGCGAGGGCCCCTCCTGGTCGACCCCGGTTCAGATCTGCGAACACGAGTACTGGGACTGGCATCCGGCCGTGGGCGCCGACGGAACCGGCAAGGTCTTCCTCGCATGGCACAGCATGCACGACGACATCGAGACCTATGACATCTACGTCTCGATCTGGAGCGGAAGCTCCTGGTCGGCCGAGACGAGGCTGACGCAGACCCCTGCCTTCGAAACCGGCACCACGGTGGCCGGCAGGTCCGGCAGGTGCTGGGTGGCCTGGCAGGAATGGATCTCGGGCGAGACCGACATCAGGGGCAGGATGTGGACCGGCTCTGCCTGGACCGTCACCTCCGACCTGTCCGCGGCGGTCGGCACCGAGAGGGCCCCGTCCCTGGCCGCCTCCTCCACGGGTTACGGGCTCGTCTACCAGGCGGAGAGATCGGATATCCTGGAGATCTGCTTCAGGGAGGCGCCCGATTCCGGCCCGTTCGGCGCGGAGACGGTCCTCTCCGCGTCGGGCTCCGACTGCAGGGAGCCGGCCGTTGCCGCCGATCCAGCAGGCCCGGTGTACCTTGCGGCATGGGAGAGCGACGGCTGCATCATCGCCCGCACCAGGGACGCCTCGGGCACCTGGTCGGCCCCGGCCGTACTATCGGCCAGCGGGTCGGCCTCCCGTCCCTCCGCGGCCCTGTTGTCGGGCGCGAGGCCCGCGGTCGGCTGGATAGAGAGCGGAGGCCAGGTCTGGCTGTCGTTCCTCGATGGCACCGCCTGGACGGAGCCAGGCCCCGTGGCCGCTCCGGGGGCGGTCGAATCGATCTCGATCACCTACCGCGAGCCCGGCCTGCTGGACGTTCTCTACGGGGCCAGGAACGCGGCGCTGCACTGGGACATCTGGGCGGCGTCGGGCGATCCGGTAGGGATCCGGGATGACGGATCGCCTGCCCCCGGGCCGGGCGTCACCATCCTGCGGAACCCGTGCGCCCCGCCGGTTGCCTTCGCCTTCTCGGGATCGGAGGTGTCGCGGCTCTCTGTGTTCGACGTGACCGGGAGGCGGGTAGCGGAGATCGATGCACAGCCGGGGCTGAACACCTGGGATGCGAGATCCGGGGATGGCGGTCCGCTCCCCGCAGGTGCCTATCTGATCAGGATCGAGGGTGAGAGCGGGGATGCGGGGAAGGGTGCGGTCGAGAGGCTGGTCCTGCTGCCCTAGAGCCCCAGTATCGCAGGGAGTTCGGTCAGGGAGGAGATGACACTGACCCTGTCTGGGTCGGCTATCTCCTCCCTCTCCGCAGCCCACAGCCTGTCGCGCGAGAAGAGCACCGCCCGGGCCCCCGCCGCCAGCGCGGGGTTGATGTCCGAGCGGGGGCTGTTGCCCACGCACACGGCATCGGCCGGTTCCACCCCCCGGCGCGACAGCAGGCTCCGCAGGGACGCCTCGGTCTTGCGCTCCACTATCTCCAGGCCCGAAACGAGCGGACCGGCTCCGGAACGTTCGAACTTGCTCTCCTGATGATCCCTCCGGCCCATGGTGTAGACTATCGTCTCGAGGCCGGCCCCGCGGAGGGTCGAGAGCGCCTCGGCCGTTCCCGGGAGGAGGATCACGGGATGGGCCAGCAGGGCCGACGAGATGTCCCTGAAGCCTCCCGCGATCTGCGCGGGGATGTCGGGCAGGAGTTCCGCCATGACGGACCCGAGCGTGTCCAGGTACGGGCGGGCGCCGAATCCGGTGGAATCGAGCCGTTCGATGTCCCTCCTGTGGACGAGGGCCCTGACGGTTTCGCCGTCGACTCCGGCCGATTCGAGGAGGCTCGTGAAGTCGTCCTCGGCGCGCTCGAAGAACAGCGAGCTCTCCCAGAGGGTGTCGTCGGCATCAAGGATCACAAGGGACCGGTACATGCCACCTCCGTCTCCCGGTGCTGTTCCCCTACCCGGAGGACACGGCCTGGAATATGCTTGTCGCTGTTCGCGGCGTGAAGGCTTTCGGCCGGACCGTGCTCGAGCGCACTCCGGTCTGAAGGGGTAAGATAATGCGGATCAATCGAGTTAACGACATAGGAAGCCTGACGTGAACGACGCGAGGGGATGGCGCATAGCCCTCCCGACCGCTGCCGCGGCGGGTCTTGCCACCCGGCTGGTCCACTTCCTCTTCTATCTCGCCGGACCGCTCTCGGACATCTACTATCTCCCGGTCCTGGGCGCCTACAGGTTCGAGACCAGCGCCCTGGAGATCCTCTCCGGAGTGCCGCAGGATGCACCTTATCTATATGCAAGCCCTATATTTACATATCTTGTCATGCCGTTCTACGCCCTCGGTGCCGGGAGGCTTCCCCTGCTGCTGGCGCATGCGCTCATGGGTGCATCGATCCCGGTGCTCATCGTCCTGCTCGCCAGGCGGCTGGGTTCGGGCTCCTTCCAGGCCGCGCTGTCGGCACTCATCTGGGCATTCTACGCCCCGCCGGTCTTCCTGGAACTGACGGTCCTGCCTGCGACACTGGCTGCGTTAACAACCACGCTAGTCGTCCTCCTGACGGTTTCGGGCAGGATCGGCCCGATTGCGCTGATCGCCGCCGGGGCGGCGTGCGGGGTGCTCGCCGGGATCAGGGCTCCTCTTGCGACGGTTTTCATACCGCTGGCGGCGGCATATCTGCGGAGCAGGGATCGAAGCCGGGCAGCCAGGATCGCAGCGGTTTCCGTATCGACAGCCGCCATGCTGCTGGTCCTCCTTCCCCTGGCCCTGTACCAGCGTACCCATTTCGCGGGATTCACGCCGTTCCCCAGCTGCGGAGGCTTCAACCTGGTTCTCGGCCATGCCGACGACGCGTCGGGATACGGCCCCCCCGCCCCTTCGGTCGGGCTCGTGGAGAGCTCGAGGGAAGACATAGGGCAGGTCGCCATGAGGCTGGCATTCGAGAGGGGAAGCGTGAGGGACTTCGCGGAAGCTGACGCCTACTGGCGCAGCATGGCGTTCCGGCTGATCCAGGACGATCCGCTCCAGGAAGTCGAGCTGACCCTGCGTAAACTCGGCGGATTCTTCGGGCTTGTGCCGTTCGACGTCTACTACGACCTCTCCCGTCTTTCGAGGTTCAATCCGGCCCTGGGCGTGATCGCCATGCCCAGGCTGGTCGTGATCGGCTTCTTCCTGGCGTTCCTGGCGCCGTTCCTGATCAGGGGCAGGCACAGGACGGCGGCTCTGTTCCCGGCTGCTGCGGCTCTGGGAACGAGCGTGCTCTTC
>JAKLEF010000223.1 GCA_022703195.1 Candidatus Fermentibacterota bacterium
AGCATGGAACTGCGCTACGCCATCCCGTTCGGGAGCGTGGACGACGTCATGGCGATTCTCAGGAGGAAGGCGGACGAGGGCGCGTCCCTCGTCTTCTATGGTGACGACGGCGAGAAGTTCGGGGTATGGCCCGGGACCCGCGAGAGGTGCCACGATCAGGGCTGGCTCGACGAGTTCCTGACCGCCCTCGAGGAGGCGGACGGCTGGCTCGCGGCCACGCCTCCGGGCGTGGCTGTCTCGGCGCTGCCGGCTGAAGGCCCCTTCTACGTTCCTGCCGCGAGCTATCCCGAGATGGGCGAGTGGGCCCTCGATCCCGGGAGGCAGGAGGCTTCGGCGGAGCTGAAGGCCTCTCTCCCGCCCGGAGCCGCGCGCGATGCGGACCTCTTCCTCCGGGCCGGCTTCTGGAGGAACTTCCTGACGCGATATCCCGAAGCGAACTCTCTGCACAAGAGGGTGCTCCACGCGGAGGACGCGGTGCGCGCCAGCGGTTCGGCGGAGGCGCTGGCCCACTTCTGGCGGAGCCAGTGCAACTGCCCCTACTGGCATGGCGTGTTCGGGGGGCTCTACCTGCCCCACCTCCGCGATGCCGTCTGGACGGAACTGCTGGAGGCCGAGAGGGCGGCGAGGGATTCCGAGGGCGGCGCAGCGACGATCTCCTCCGGCGATTACGACTGCGACGGTTCGGTCGAGATACTGGCAGGCACGCCGTCGATGTCGGTCGAGGCAAGGGCCGGGGACGGGCTCGCGCTCGGCGAGCTGTCGCTACTCCCGGCGGGCAGGCCCGCGGTGACTCTTGGGAACGTGCTCACGAGGCGCCGCGAGGCTTATCACTCCCGGATCCGTGACGAGGCTGCGGACCGGTCCGGCGGCCCCGCCGGGACCATCCACGGCGAGATGCACGCCCTCGAATCCGGGCTGGCCTCGATGCTCGCATACGATCCCTACCGCAGGCTGTCCTTCCGCGAGGTGCTCCTGCCCGGCGACGGAAGGGAGTGGTTCTCCTGCGGGGGCGGCGGCATGACAGCGCGCACACCCTCGGCGAAGCCCGGCCTCGTTGAGTCGGGATCCGATCTCCTTCTCTCGATGGACTTCCCCGTCTGCGAAGGCGTGGAGGTCTCCAAGAGGCTCGCAGTCTCCCTCGTCTCTCCCGCGATCCGGTACGACGCGGCGTTCGAGCTCTCGGAGGGAGCAGCCCGCTGGGGGCGTGCGGGATGCGAGATCTGCGCGAACCTGCTCACCGGTTCGGAGGACGACAGGAACGTCTCGCTGGACGGCCGGCCGCCCGTTCGCACCGGTGTGCGCGGAGAAGGGCAGGCCGGCTCCGTCTGCATCCTCGACGGCTGGCGCAGGTTCCGGGCCGTGATCCGGATCGAGGGAGGGGCCGATGTCTGGCACATGCCCCTGGATTCGGTGAACAGGTCCGAGAAGGGATACGAGCGGGTGCACCAGGGCATGGCCATCCTGATATCGAGGCCGCTGCCCGCCGTTCCGGGGCGCATGCGCCTGTCACTGAGCCTCGAACTGGAGGACCTCGCTTGACGCCCGACCCGCGCGAAGAGGCGGCCCGCCTCAGGGGGCTGATAGAGCACCACAGGGCCCTCTACTATCAAGAGGACAGGTCGGAGATCTCCGACGAGATGTTCGACTCCCTGATGGAGAGGCTCCGCAGCATCGAGGAGGCAAGGCCCGATCTCCGCACCCCCGATTCCCCGACTCTGCGGGTTGGGGCGGCGCCGCTCGCGGGGTTCGACACCGTAGAGCACTCCACGCCCATGCTGAGTCTCGACAACGTATTCTCCGAAAGCGAATTCCGGGCCTTCGAGGCCAGGATCACGAAGGAGCTCGGTCTCTCCTCGCCTCCCGGCTATTCCGTGGAGCCGAAGCTCGACGGAGTGGCCGTATCGCTCGTGTACGAGGACGGAATGCTGGCCAGGGGAGCCACGAGGGGCGACGGCACCCTGGGGGAGGACGTCACCCCGAACCTCCGCACGGTGCGCTCTATCCCGCTCTCGATTGCCGTTCCGGGCAGATTCGAGGTCAGGGGTGAGGTGCTGTTCCTCAAGGCCGACTTCGAGCGCATGAACGCCGCGAGGGAGCGAAATGGCGAGAAGCTGTTCGCCAATCCGAGGAACTCCGCGTCGGGCTCCCTCAGGCAGCTCGACAGCAGGATCACGGCCGCGAGGCCGCTCACTTTCTTCGCCTACTCCTGCCCGACCCCGCCCGAAGGCGTCGCGACCCAGTCCGGGATGCTCGAAGCGCTTTCCGGGCTGGGATTCCTGGTGCCCCCGGGCTGCACCCGGGCGGCGGGCGCGGGCCGCATCTCCGAGGAAGTGGCGAGGATGGGTTCGGAGAGGGATGCGCTCCCCTTCGAGATCGACGGAGTCGTGATAAAGCTCGACCCGTTCGACCAGGCCGCCCGCATGGGCATCCTGTCCCACTCTCCGAGGTGGGCGGTGGCATGGAAGTTCCCCGCGCTGGAGACCACCGCGCGGGTCGTCTCGATAAGCTTCGGCGTCGGCCGCACCGGGAGGCTGACTCCCGTGGCCGAGCTCGAGCCCGCGAGGCTCGGCGGGGTGACGGTGACGCGGGCGACCCTGCACAACGAGGACGAGCTGAGGCGCAAGGACGTCAGGCCGGGCGACCTGGTGGCAGTGAGACGGGCCGGGGAGGTGATCCCCGAGATCGTCGGCTCGCTCGGGAACCCCGACGGGGAAAGGCCTGCGCCGTTCCCGTTCCCCGCCGACTGCCCCGTGTGCGGCGGCCCGGTGGTCCGCCCCGAGGGGGAGTCCGCCCACAGGTGCATGAATCCCTCGTGTCCGGCGCGCATCAGGGAGAGCCTCCTGCACTGGGCCTCGCGCGGCGCGATGGACATCAGGGGCCTTGGCGACACGCTGGCCGACAGGCTCGTCGGATCGGGGCTGGTGAAGGAGCTGGCAGACCTCTACCGCCTAACGGCCGCCGACCTCTCCGGCATCGAGAGGATGGGATCGAAATCCGCCTCCTCGCTCCTCGCGCAGATCGACTCCTCGCGGAAGCCCCCGCTCGACAGGATGCTCGCGGGCCTCGGCATCCCAGGGGTGGGAAGGGTGGCCGCTCAGTCCCTCGCTCTCGGGTTCGGCTCCCTCGAAGGCCTGGCCGCAGCCTCCCGCGAGCAGATGATGACGGTCGAGGGCATCGGGCCCGTGCTGGCCGGGTCGCTCCATCTGTTCTTCAGGGATCCCGTCACGCGCGGGGGCCTCGACTCCCTGCTGGCAGCGGGCGTGTCGCCCCGGGCGGAGGAGGGTCAGCGCGGCGGGGCAGGAAGGCTTTCCGGGCTCACGATCGTCTTCACCGGCACCATCGGCATCCCGCGCGAGGAGGCCAGGGAACTGGCCGAGAGGCACGGCGCGAAGGTCACGGAAAGCGTTTCAACATCGACCTCGCTGGTCGTCGCCGGCCCGGGGGCCGGATCCAAGCTCGAGCGGGCAAGGGAGCTCGGCGTCAGGGTCTCGGACTGGCCCGGGTTCATGGAGATGATTGGACCATAATGCATAACGCCTCCAGGGGTTGCTCCCGGAGCGCCTGGTAGGGTATCTTGAAAGACGTCCGG
>JAKLEF010000224.1 GCA_022703195.1 Candidatus Fermentibacterota bacterium
TCTCGGGCGGTTCCTCGACATCCGAAGCAGCACATGCTCACCGTCATAACCGAGGAGAGCCGATCCGATGTTGACGCCTGAGGCATGCCCTGGAGCAGGCCCGCCCTGATGCCCTATCATCACTGCCTTCTCCAGGGTCCCGACCGTGCGGACAGGTTGCGGGAGAAGGACGAGGTTGGGATGCACCGGATCGTGGCGCTCTCATCGACCGTGCTGGTCGTTGTCGGGATGATGGCGACGGTGTGGGGCGGTGAGCAGGGGGAGAAGAGCCGGCCATCCCTCACCCACCGCTGGCTCTTCGTCATGCGCGGCATGGACAACGCCCATGGCGACTACTACTCGGTGAACGGGAGCTGGGCCGGCTCCTGGGAAGGCCTCGATCCGAAGGTCGGCATCGTGAACTGGTACGGCCAGCTCCAGGGGAAGAACGCGCCGTTCTTCACCGATCGCGGTCATCGGCAGATCCTCGCCGGCTACTACGACGGGAACGAGCATGGCGAGGACATCGTCCAGTGGCTGAAGGGCGTCGAGGGCGTGAGGGGCGTGGCCGGCGCGATGTACACCACCTGGCGTGACAGGTACGACGCCATGGACGAGTGGGCCGCGAAGGCGTGGGGCGAGCGGTGATCGCCGCGAGCCGCGCCGGCAGGCCGAAGGAGGACCGCACATGAGCAGGATGAGGGCGAAGAAGGGCAAGCGGTTCCGCCACTCCTTCGGACCGAGGGACTTCTCGACGGCACGACCGGGCATGCCCCTGTCACCGTGCCAGGCGTCCCAGCGGATGGCCCCCACCAGCGGCCGGCTGCGAGCGGCGGGCTCGCCGGCGGACAGTCCACGGATGGCGATGGTCAGGCTGAGGAGGGCGACCAGGAGCAAACGCCTGCGCACATCGATCACCCTCAACGGCATCTGCACGACCGGATGCACGGTCAGTCCTTGCCGGGATCGCCATGCAAACGGTGGTACTCGTCGACGGCAGCATCCCACTCGGCGAGTTGGGCGTCGGACATCAGGTGCTTGTTCTCGGTCGAGAGGATGAAGCCGGTCTTCTCGAAGGCGTAGACGGCGGCCGGGTCGACGCCCGCCTGCTTCATCGCCTCCGAAAGGATCGCCTCCAGGTGCTCGGCAGGCGGCATGTCGAAGAAGATCTCGTCCTTCGGACCAGGCTCCCGGCCGAACTTCTCGACGAACTTCTTCCGCTGCTCCTCGAGGATCTTCTCCAGGTCCTCGTCGGGGTGTACCAGGCGCGAGACGGTCCCGGTCTCATCTCGCTCGTACATGATCCCCTTCTTGAAGCAGCAGTTCTTGTACCTCTTGCCGCTCCCGCACGGGCAGGGCTCCTTGCGGCCGACCGGCTCGCGATCCTTCTCGTTGGTCTCCATTCTCTCCAGGCTACGCGGCAAGGTACGTCGGCTCCAGACTTTTCGGATCAAGGTCGAGGAGGATAGGCCGTCAAGCGTCGAGTCGAGTGCACCGACGACTGGCCGCAACAGCCCCATATACTGTCGCTCCAGTCGACCCCCATCTCCTGGAGGATGAAGATCATGCACAAAGGGAGCAACGGAGCGGAGAAGCCGACGGTCAAGCTGGTCGGCGAGGAGGGAACGTGTTCAACGTCATCGGCCGGGTACGTCGAGCGCTGAACCAGGAGGGGCTGACGGACAGGGCGCAGGAGTTCCAGCGGCGGGCGCTCGCCGCCCACAGCTACGACGAGGTCCTTCAGCTCGCCATGGAGTACGCCGAGGTCGAGTGACGGGCGTCACCGAGCAAGCGCGGACCGCAGCCGGTTCGCCAGCGGGTTTTGACATCAGAGAACGAGCCAGGGGCATCTTGCTCTCCAGTTTGAGCACCCTTATCATGCCGTTTTCTCAGCCCAACGGACAAGGAGCACCGATGCACGAGCTGCGCGACGACCACACGCACCGATGAGGTGCGGGATGTGGGCGCAGTTCCGCGCCCGCTGACCGCGCTCGGCCTGGAGAGGGTCGGGCGATCGGGATCGGCTGCCTGCTCCTCCCGGACAGGGCCTGAACCCCCACGCCATCCCCTGACCTCCAGGCTTCATCGGGTTCGAGAGCCATTTCCCTGGAACAAGGCGAACACCGGGTCGTGGATGCCCGGCTCTGATCTCAAGACTGGAGGCGAACCATGAGCAACCGTCACGAAGCGATGTGGAAGGCCCTCGGGATCGACGTGGAGGCCCACGATGTCCTCCTGAAGGCCCTAGGGTCCATGTACCGGGACTTCTACCTCTCCCAGAAGAACAGGCCGAGCGGGATGGGGTACTTCGACCACGTCGTCTCCGAGATCCACGGGCAACGCATCCAGGAACTGGTCGAGGCCAAGGCCCACGGCCGGAAGGTGGTCGGCTCCTTCTGCCTCTACGTGCCCGAGGAGATCATCCTGGCCGCCGATGCCATCAGCGTGGGCCTCTGCGCCGGTGCGGAGGTGGGCACCCAGGCGGCGGAGAGGGTCCTGCCCCGGAACACCTGCGCCCTCATCAAGTCCTTCATGGGCTTCAAGCTCGACCGCATCTGTCCCTACGTCGAAGCCTGCGACCTCGTCATCGGGGAGACCACCTGCGACGGGAAGACCAAGGCATATGAGATCTTCAACGAGTACAAGGAGACTTTCGTCCTCCAGCTCCCGAGGGTGAAGTCCGAGGAGGGGAAGGCCCTCTGGAGGAGCGAGGTCCGGAGGCTCGCGGCGAAGGTCGAGGAACTGACGGGGAAGGAGATCGGCACGAAGGAGCTGGCGGCGGCGATCCGGACGGTGAACGCGAAGAGGAGAGCCATCCACCGGTTGAGCACCGCGAGGGCGGGCGAACCGAGCCCGGTCTCGGGACTCGACGCTCTCCTGATCAACCAGGTCCAGTTCTACGACGACCCGGCCCGGTTCACGAGGAGCGTCGAGGCGCTCTGCGATGAACTGGAAGGGCGCGTGGAAAAGGGGGCCGGCGTCGCCCCCGCCGGGGCTCCCCGCATCCTCGTCGCCGGCTGCCCCATGGCGGCCCCGAACTGGAAGCTCCATCACGTGATCGAGAAGTGCGGGGCGGTGGTCGTCGGGGAGGAGTCCTGCGTCGGCGAGCGGGGCACGCGGAACCTGGTCCCCGAGGGCGAGGGCCCCCGCGATGAGGTCCTCGAGCGGATCGCCGACCGCTACATGGCCATCGACTGCGCCGTCTTCACGCCCAACCCGGAACGTCTGGACCACATCATCGAGATGGCACGCGCCTACCGGGCCGACGGGGTGGTCCACTACTCCCTCCAGTTCTGTACCCCCTACCAGGTGGAGTCTTACAAGGTGGGTCGTGCCCTGGAGAAGGAGGGAGTCCCGCTCCTGAAGATCGAGACGGACTACGGCATGGAGGACATCCCGCAGATCCAGACACCGTATATAAATCCCGACGCTGTGACCATTTACAACCAATACACGCTGCTTTGCCAGGACCGCGACGCGCTGCTGAAACATCTGCAGGAAAAGGAGATCGGCTGCGCCATTTATTATCCG
>JAKLEF010000225.1 GCA_022703195.1 Candidatus Fermentibacterota bacterium
CTTCCTGAGGACGGCGATCTCGTCCTCGGTGAGCTCGTCGGTCTTCTTCTCGGGAGGGATGTCCGTCCGGGAGAGGATCTCCCTGGCCGAGGCCAGCCCCAAGCCGTAGATGTACGGCAGGGCGTACAGAATCATCTTGTTCCTGGGAAGATCGACACCCGAAATCCTTGCCACCGTTGACCTCCGAAGACCGGCTTATGCAGCTAGCCCTGACGCTGCTTGTGCTTGGGATTGCGCGGGCAGATCACGAGGACCTTCCCCTCACGGCGTACGATGCGGCAGTAGTCGCATATCCGCTTGACAGAACTCCTGACCTTCATCGTTCCATCCTCACTTGTATCGATAGGTGATCCGGCCCCGTGCCAGATCGTACGGGCACAGCTCGACCGTCACCCTGTCCCCGACCAGGATCCTGATGTAGTTCATCCGCATCTTGCCGGATACGTGGCACAGCACTATGTGCCCCTCCGGCTTGTCGAGCCTGACCCTGCACATGTTGTTCGGGAGGGTCTCCTCGACGGTGCCGTCGACTACTACACCCTGGTCCTTGGCCACTTGCAAACCTCTTTCAGCGAACCCGCGTAGAATGCGAAGTATCGCAAATGCTAATCAGGCAGTCAACACCAGCGGTTCACCACCGGTCACCACCACGGTATGCTCGGCGTGGGCCGACAGGCTGCCGTCCTCGGTGACTATCGTCCAGCCGTCGTCCAGGATCCTCACGTGCCATCCGCCCCTGTTGACCATCGGCTCGATCGCGATGGCCATGCCGGGCTTCAGGGGCATGCCTGTGCCGGGGCGTCCGTAGTTGGGGACCTGCGGATCCTCGTGGAGCCTCCTGCCGATGCCGTGCCCCACCAGATCCCTGACGACGCTGAAGCCGGCATGCTCGACATGCCTCTGGACGGCGGCCCCTATGTCGCCGACCCTGTTCCCGGGCCGGGCCGCGTCTATCCCAAGGCCGAGGGCCTCGTAGGTGACGCCGACCAGCCTCGCCGCCTCGGGATCTGTTGCCTCTCCGACAAGGAAGCTGTCCGCGGCGTCCCCGTGGTAGCCGCTCTTGACGACTCCGACATCGAGGCTCACCAGATCGCCCTCTGCGAGCTTCGTCGGGCCGGGAATGCCGTGCACGACGACGGAGTTCACCGAGATGCACACCGAAGCCGGGTAGCCCCTGTACCCGAGGAAGGAGGGGCTTCCGCCCTCCGACCGGATCAGTTCGTTGGCCATCCCGTCGAGTTCGGCCGTGGAGACGCCCGGGACCGAGGCGCGCCTGAGCCCGACGAGGACCATGCGCACGATCCTGCCGCTCTCCTGCATGTGCCTGATCTGGGCGGCGGACATCACGCCCATGGCATGACCGCCTGCTCGAGCCTCGACCAGACCTCTTCGACTCCCGCGTCGCCGTCGATCCTGGCGAGCCTCGGGCCGTAGTACGAGAGAAGGGGTCCGGTGACCCTGTGGTATTCCTGGAAGCGCCTCCTGATGACTTCGGGCTCGTCGTCCGCACGGCGTTCGAGGGCCCTGCCGCAGGAAGGGCAGGCCCCGCCCGGGGCGCGCACCGGCCCGCACGACGGGCAGGTGTACCTGTCGCCCAGGCGCCTCAGCACCTCGCCCTCGCTGACGTCGAGGAACACCGCCCCGTCGATCGGGACCGAGTCCGCCAGGAAGGCGTCGAGGCTCCGGGCCTGGGCGATGTTCCGGGGGTATCCGTCGAGTACGAACCCGCCCGGCCCGCCGATCCTCGAGAAGACCACCCTGTCCACGGTTTCGTCCGCCACCAGCAGGCCGGCCTCCACGATTCCCTCTATCTCCCTGCCCAGGGGCGTGCCCCTCCCTATCTCCTCGCGGAAGATCGCTCCCGTGGAGAGATGGGCAAGGCCGAACCGGGCGGCGGCCCTGGCGGCCTGCGTGCCCTTTCCGGCTCCGGGGGGCCCGAGGAGGGAGATTCTCATGCTATCTGCGTCCCCTTATCCTGCCCTTGGCGAGGAAGCCGTCGTAGTGCCTCATCAGCAGGTGGGTCTCGATCTGCCTCAGCGTCTCCAGGGCCACGCCCACGACGATGAGCAGGCTCGTGCCGCCGAACGCGAAGTCCACGTTGGCGGATCTGATGAGCAGCATCGGCAGGATGGCGATGATCGCGAGGAACAGCGAACCCGGCAGCGTGACCCTTATCAGCACCCGCTCGATGTAGCTGGCCGTGCTCTTGCCCGGCTTCCTGCCGGGGATGAAGCCGCCGTACTTCTTCATGTTGTCGGCGAGGTCCTGGGGGTTGAAGACGATGGCCGTGTAGACGTACGTGAAGAGGATGATCAGGGCCGCGTACACGATCATGTACAGGGCGCTGGTGGGCGAGAAGATCCTGTTCACGGTCTCGTCTATGCCGCTGTTGGGGAAGAACATCGCGATGCTCGCGGGGAACATCAGGAACGACTGGGCGAAGATGATGGGGATGACGCCGGCCGTGTTCAGCCTCAGCGGGATGTGGGTGCTCTGGCCGCCGTACACCTTGCGCCCGCGCACCTGCCTGGCGTAGGTGACCGGGATCTTCCTCTGGGCCTCCGTCATCAGCACGACGAAGGCGATCACCGCGAACATGAACACCAGCAGGAACACGACCGATACGAACGATGTCTGCTGGAGGACGAAGACGTTCCGGTAGAGCCCAGCCAGCCCGTCGGGTATCCTGCCCACGATGCCCGCGAAGATGATCAGGCTGATGCCGTTGCCTATGCCGCGCTCGGTGATCCTCTCGCCCAGCCACATCACGAAGATCGTGCCCGTGATGAGCGTGAGGACCGTCTGCACCGTGAACCCGAGGCCGGGGTGCGGCACCACTCCGGGGGCCTGCGTGTTGAGGCTGACGATGTACTGCGAGATGCCGAGCCCCTGGATCAGCCCGAGGCCGACCGTGGAGTACCTCGTTATCTCCGTCATCTTCTGCCTGCCCGCCTCGCCCTCCTTCTTCAGCTTCTCGAAGTAGGGCATCACGGACGTGAGGAGCTGGATGATGATCGAGGCCGAGATGTAAGGCATGATGCCCAGGGCGAAGATGCTGGCGCGGCTCAGGGCCCCTCCGACGAACAGGTCGTAGATGCCCATCATGTTGCCGGCGGCGCCCCTGAAGGCCTCTTCCAGAGCGTTCACATCGATGCCCGGGACGGGTATGAACCCGCCGATCCGGTAGACGGCAAGGAGGAGCAGCGTATAGAAGATCTTCTTCCGGAGTTCCGGGATCTTCATTATGCTCTCGAAACCTCGCATCAGTCGAGCACCTCTACTGCTCCGCCGGCCTGCCTGATGGCGCCGGCCGCGCTGGAGCTGAAGGCATGCGCGCAGACCGTGAGGCGGGTCGAGAGGGTTCCCGTACCCAGGATCTTCACGGGCCTGAGCCTGCTGGAGATGAGCCCTGCGTCCCTGAGCTCGTCCGGCGTGACCACCGAGTCCTCGGGGAACCTGGCGAGGAAGCCGACGTTCACGACCTGGTAGACCGTCGTGTATCTGGCGT
>JAKLEF010000226.1 GCA_022703195.1 Candidatus Fermentibacterota bacterium
CCCTCCCTGAGTCATGGTGTTACGGCTAGAACCGTTTCCTGTGGCTGGCCGGGAGGATACCCAGCAGCTTCCTGTAGTTGGCCACCGTCCTCCTCTTCACCTGCAGGCCTCTCGCATTAAGCATCGCCGAGAGGTCGCAGTCCGAGTAGGGCCGGGTCGGATCCTCCCCTTCCACGATCCTCCGGAGCTCCTCCTGGGCGGTCCTCGTCGAGACGTCCTCGGCGCCGGCGAGCCTGCGGCTGAAGAAGAACGCGAGTTCGCTGATCCCCTGGGGGGAATCGAGGTACTTGCCGTTGATGGCTCTGCTGATGGTCGACTGGTTGCGCCCGAGGGCCCTGGCTACCTGCTGGAGCGTCAGCGGCTTGAGCGCATCGACTCCGTCGTCGAAGTAATCGCTCTGGTACGAGGCCAGGAACTGCCCGATGCGCAGTACGGTGTCCTGCCTCTGCTGTATGGCCTTGATGAAGTGGCTGGCGCGATCGTACTTCTTCTTCACGTACTCCCTGGCCTGGGGATCGCTGTGCGGCGACTCCAGCACCCTCCGGTTCCTCTCGGAGATGACCAGAGAGGGGAACCTCGTGTCGTTCAGAAGGGCGATGTACTCCCCCTCGACGCGGATCACGGAGATGTCCGGGATGACGACCGTGTTGTTGTCGGGCGAGAAGTCGGAGCCGGGGAAGGGATTGAGGCCCCTGACCCTTTCCATCGCATCCTGGATGTCCTTAGGAGTCACCCTGAGAGCCCTGGCCAGGACAGGATACTGCCCCTCGGGAAGGAGGTCGAAGAACTCGTCGATCAGGCGGTACTCGAGGCTGTCGGCAGGCGTCCCGCGCTGGTCGAGCTGTGCGAGCAGCGCCTCCCTCACCGTGGAGCACCCCACCCCGGTGGGCTCGAGCGACCTCACAAGCTCGACCGCCCTGTCCAGCAGCCCGGAGGGCCCGGGCCAGTCGGCCGCGAGGTTCTCCCTGCCCATGGACAGGAGGCCGTGCCTGTCGAGGGAGTAGACGACGTATCTGACCGCCTCCTCCAGATCCGGTCCCGGCCTCAGATCCCGCGCCTGGGCCAGCAGATGCTCGGAAAGGGTGGTCCGCCCGACGTACTCGGGCCTCCAGGGCTCCTCGGAGGAACCTCCCCTGTAGTCCTGAGACCCGTCCTCGAGATCAGCGAGGAACTCCAGGTGGTCCTCCCGTTCGTCGTCCCTCCTGGGTTCGGGGTCCTCGTCGTCCGACGACCCCGGCGCCTCGCCCTCGGAGGGCTGTTCTCCGGCAGGGCCCTCCGCGGAGGCATCCCCCGGCTCCTCGCCGGGAGCCGGATCCTCGGGGGGCTGGTCGCGGGTCGAGTCGTCCTGCTGGACTTCCAGGAGCGGATTCTCGCTGAGTTCCTGCTCTATCAGGTCATCGAGGTCGGTCGAGGACATCTGGAGCATCTCGAGGGACTGCTGCATCACGGGGTTGAGAGTGAGGTTCTGCTTCAGGAAGATGCCGGTTTCCTGCCTCAGCTCGGGTCTGTACATCAGAGCCTGAACCTCTCGCCGAGATAGATCTTGCGCGCCTCCGGGTCCTCCGCGAGAGCCTCGGCGGACCCGGAGATCAGCACTCTCCCGTCGAACATGATGTATGCACGGTCGGTGATCGCCAGGGTGTCGCGGACGTTGTGGTCGGTGATGAGCACGCCGAGCCCCGACCTGCTGAGGTTCCGCACGATGCCCTGGATCTCGGCGACGGCTATGGGATCGATGCCCGCGAACGGCTCGTCGAGGAGGAGGAACGAGGGTTCCGTGACCAGGGCCCTGGCGATCTCGACCCTGCGCCTCTCGCCGCCCGAGAGGGTGTATGCCTTCTGGTCGGCCAGCCTCGTTATGCCGAGTGCATCCATCAGCCTGTCGCGCCTCTCGATCCTCTCGGACCTCCCGAGGCGCAGCGTCTCCAGGATGCTCATCAGGTTGTCGGCCACGGACATCTTCCTGAACACGCTCGACTCCTGGGGGAGGTAGCCGATCCCGAGCCTCGCCCTGCGATACATGGGCAGCCCTGTGATCAGCCTGCCGTCGAGGCTCACGGAGCCACCGGTGGGCCTGATGAAGCCCACGATCATGTAGAACGTCGTCGTCTTGCCGGCGCCGTTGGGGCCCAGCAGGCCGACGATCTCCCCCCTGCCCACGGTGAGGCTCACGCCGTTCACGACGCGCCTCTTCCTGTACTCCTTCACGAGGTCGACGGTGGCCAGCCGCTCCCATCCGCCCGCGGCAACAGGCTGTCCCTCAGACAGCGGGGAGGACCCGGTGCCCGGCCCTTTCATGGCGCGGTCGGACTCCATCCCGCCCGGAGTCACAGCCCGTCCCCCAGGTAGGAGTAGGATCCGGAGGCCGATCCGGTGATGCAGACCGACTCCACGGAGCCCGATTCGTACCTGACCACGAGATGCTGGCCCGAGACCGTGTTGCTCTCCTCGCGGGCGGCGGCCTCGCCGCCCGCCCTGTAGACGAGGGTGACCGAGTTCATGAGGTCGACGGAATCGGGTTCGCCTCCGGCGAAGGCGAAGTACGCGCTCTCTGAAGAGAACCAGGTTTCGGAGGGAGGGGTCTCCGCCGTGTCGACGATGTACCCGTCGGCGGCCCCCTCTATCCATATGCTCCTTATCTCGCCGTCATCCAGCTCGGCCTTCATCCAGTTGCCGGACAGCCTGTTCTCCCCCTCGGTCACGACGGGGCCGCCGAGCATCTCGACAGTCTCGTCGAGGCCGGAGTAGACCAGGAATTCGGACACTGCAGTCACTCCCTCGGAGGGATAGTCGAGGACTGCGTTCCCCTGGGCCTCGGCCCTGTCCGAGTCCGGGAGGAACTCGAGGCGGTCGGCCGTGATCACCAGGCTGTCGCCCTCCTCGAACCTCCGGAGCACGGGCTCGGAGGTGACGAAGATGCTCCCCCTCCCGCTGTCGTACATCGCATACTCTCCGGTGACGTCCCCGACCCAGGGGCCGGTCATGTGGACCCCTCCCCGGGCCACGGCCTTGCCGAGAAGCCTGAACCAGGTGACCTCTTCGGCCCTCAGGACGTTCGATCCGTCGGTCAGCTCGACGTTGCCCGTCAAGACAGCCGTTCCGGCGGTCCTGTCATAGAGGAGCCTCGAGGCCGACCCCTCAAGGGTGTCGGATTCTATCTCCACGTTCCCAAGGAACAGGGCACGGCCCGCCTGCTGCCAGACCCTCCCCGAATCGGCGGTGACGGAGACGAAGCCGTCCGTCACCTCTACGTCCCCGCCGAGATCTACCACGAGTTCCCCGTCGCCGGTCTCGCTGCCCGACGCCCTAGCGGCACTCACGGTGAAGACCCCGGCGAGGGCTGCCGTCGATGCCGCGAGCGCGAGGAGGCTACTCCTCAATGCCGACCTCCCCGCTGTAGACCGCGGTGAAACTATCCCTCACGTCGACTCCGGCCGCCGAGCCGAGGCTCCTGTCGAGGACGACCCCCCGGCCTGTAAGATATGTCGTGCCGAGGCTGTCGGGG
>JAKLEF010000227.1 GCA_022703195.1 Candidatus Fermentibacterota bacterium
TGGAGGCATCCCTCGAGGATACCGGGGTGCCCCATCTCGTGGTCTTCACGGATGATCTCTACGACGGCCTGTTCGAGTCCTCCGCCGCGACCCTGAGGCGGGCTCCCGAGACAGGGCCGGCCGGGGCTAACGTGGACTTCGCATGCGTCGAGACCCCCGTATCGATGCGGATCAGGACATGGGAGAGGGGAGTGGAGGGCGAGACCCTGGCCTGCGGCACGGGAGCGGTCGCTGCGGTTTTCGCAGGCCTTCGCTGCGGGCGTGTCGCCCTGCCCTGCACGGTGCATCCTCCGGGAGGATCTCCTCTGGAAGTCGGCATGGATGATGCAGGCTGGTGGCTCGAGGGTGAAGCCAGGCCCGTCTACGAGGGCGAAACCATGGAGCCCCTCCCTTGAACGGGCTTGACGCCGGGAGCTCCTTCGCCTATTCAATTCCCCCGTCCGGAGCGGGCATAGCTCAGTTGGTAGAGTGTCAGCCTCCCATGCTGAAAGTCGCGGGTTCGAATCCCGTTGCCCGCTCCAGGATCCCCTTCGGACTGATCGCCATGCTGCTCAGTGCGGGCGCCTCCGCAGACACCGCGACATGGCAGCTCAGGGCGGGCATCATACCCCGGACAGGTTCGGCTGCGGCCGCGTCCCTCGTAGCCCTGGTCGTGATGGACCAGGGAGGCTTCGACGCTCTGTCGGGCATGTCGTCCACATACTCCACGCCGACGTCCGCGGAGATAGCCACGGAGGGGATCACGGCCGAGGAGCGCCTGCGGGACAGGCTCAGGGCTGGCGACCGGACGGCCCTCATGCCCCTAGTGCTGGTTCTGGTCGCCGGCGGGGAGCCCGGAAGGGCGTCGGCCTGCCTCGAAGGCCGCGGCACCAGGATCCCGGCCAACAGGCGTGATCTGGCCATGGCCGCCTCCTGGTACGGGCGCTATTCCCTTCACCCCTATCTCGCCATGCTGCCCGAACCCCATCCGGACCTCGAAGGTGACGACGCGGCCCAGTCCATCGCGGCGGTGCTGGCCGCCGGATGGATGGTCCTGCCGCCCGACGGGCTGTTCCATCCCGAAGCGTTCCTCTCGCCCGTGGACATGGCCTGCATCTCGGAGGCCTTCCCGTCGGGGAGCTTCCCGCATGACGGCATCATCTGGCTCGACGAGATCGATCCGTTCTTCAGGAGGGCCGATGAGGCACCAGGGCGCTGAGGCCTTCACGCCTGATTCCTCGACGGTGCGCTGGCCGCCCGTCGTCCCCGCCCTGGTCACCGGCCTTCGGATGCTGGCAGCCATCTGGGTCGGCGCCATGGCTTACTATGGGATCGAACCGCTGGCTCTGTTCTGGATAGTGCTCGGGGCGGCCGCCACCGACTATCTCGACGGGTGGACCGCCCGGAGGCTCCGCAGGTCGTCCTTCGAGGGGAAGGTACTCGACTTCGTCGCCGACAAGATATTCCTTTCCGTGACCCTGCTGGTGATGGCCAGGGCGGGATGGGTGGACACGCTCACTGCGGCTGCCCTGTCGGGGTACCACCTGCTGGTGCTCGCAGCCACCACGGTGGTCTCCTGGGGCGTGGGCAAGCCGCTCGTCGTCATCCCGACCAGCGAGAAGCTCGTGGTGATACTGAGCTTCGTCCTTGCCGCGAGTGCCGCCGGATCGGCCGCCCTTCCGGGAAAGGCCGTATACTCGACCATTTCCGGAACCGCCGAGTTCCTGGCGCTGGCTTCGACCCTGTTCGGGGCGGCCGGATACCTGAGGCTCATCAGACGGCTTCTCGCGAGGTACGGGAAATGACGGTCCTCATGGCTGTCGTTCTGTTCTGCGGCATCCTCGATGATGCGCGGGAACTGGAGACCGCAGGCAGGCTGTGGGAGGCGGGGGCACTCTACGAGCAGGCGGGCAGTGCCGCGGGCGAATGCCGTGTCCTCTGCACGTTCCTCGAGGAAGCTCTATATGCCGGTCATTCCGGAAGGGCCCAGATGCTGCTGTGCGATCTCGAGCGGATCGCCGGCACTGACTCCCTCCGGGGCGAGTTCGACTACTGGTATGCAAGGCTCGCATGGACGGCCGGGCTGGACAGCATGGCCATCGCGGGGCTCGAATCGGTGCAGGGGGATCCATGGCTGGTCCACAGGGCCAGAGGAACGGCCCTCCTCTACAGGGGCCTCCCTGGCGATGCAGCCTCGGAATTCGCCGAGGCGATCGAATGCGCCACCACGGTTAGGAGATCCTACTACGCGGCGCTCGACCTCTCGTTCGCGACGCTCTCCGCAGGCCTGGATGACGACGCCATGGCGCAGGCGGAGTTCCTCGCCCGGGCCTTCCCCTCCGAGGGGCTTCCCAGGATCCAGGAAGCGCTCTGCTCCTGGAGGGCCGGTGGAACCTCGAGATCCGCACTCCTGCTCGATTCCCTGGCGGGCTCGCCGGAGGCGTCGATCGCCGTCAGGGACATGGCGCGCAGGCTCCTGGAGGACCTGGAATGAGGCTGCCCGGTTTCCTCACGGGACGAAGACCGGCTCCGAAGGAACTCATGATACATCTCCCCGACGACCTGCTGTCACCGGAGGGGATCGCCATCCTGGCGGGATCCACGGGGTTCGACTCGTGGGCTGCGCTCTTCCTGGCCAATTCCGTGGCGCGCTCGCTCCCCGGCACGGCCATAGAGATGATCCTGCCCGCGGTGGATGTCGACGTGCCGTCACTGCTGGACGTGCCCCCGGCCGTGACCGTCTACGCCCCGGGCAGGGGAGGCCGCGGGTCCTGCACCGACGTGCTCCCCGAAGCCAGGATAGTCCTGGTGGTGTCTGAGTTTCCCGACAGCGCCATCAGGCCGATCGCGAAGAGGTTCCGTGACGCGATCCGCATCTACACGAGACCCGACGAGGATGCCAACCTCGTCTTCAACCTGAAGGCCATGCCGGTTCCGGCGAGGATGTACGAGCTGTCGAAGCTGCTCGGGGCCAGCCCGGACACTTCCTGGAGGCCGTCCATGCCCCGGGGCGAGATGGCTCAGGCCGCCTCCCTGCTGTCGCCGGTATCGGGCTCCGTGCTTCCCTACATGGCGTCCACCACGCGAGTCGCCGACATCCTGAGGAGGCACGGCGCCGAACTCCCCATGAGGATCGTCACGATGGACTCGAAGGAGGGACCTGTGGCCGGGCAGCCCCCGTCGGTGAAGGCCGCAGTCATCGCCGGGGCGACGGTGGTGGCCACGGACGATCCGGTCCACTGGGCCCAGGCATCGGCCCTGGGCGTGCCGGTGATAGGCCTGGACAGGAAGTCCGCCTTCCCGAACTGGGGAGGTCCTCCCGCCGGGGATGCGCAGGGTCTGGCCGACGCATGGGCCGGGCTCCTGAGGACCGGCTGGTGATCCGTGCTCCTGGTCAGGGTCCCCAACTGGCTGGGTGATCTCGTGATGAGCATGGATGCCCTGTCCGGCCTGTCGAGGAGCCCCGGAGGCATGGGGTTCTGGGCGCACGGCAGGGTTTCGGGCCTCCTTC
>JAKLEF010000228.1 GCA_022703195.1 Candidatus Fermentibacterota bacterium
TGAAGCTTCTCATCACCGTTGCCCTGGACACCATCAACTCCTGGCTCCTGCGATCCTACTCCCTGAGCTTCGACAGGATCCTCGAGGAGTCCGCGGGTTCCTTCTACGATCGTATCTACCGGATGGACGACGAGGCCGCCCTCGAGTCGATGATCCTCGGGCTGGCGGCCAGGCTCCGCGGGGAAATCGAGCGCCACAAGCATTCCCGCTCCGTGGCCGGCGCCGTGAAGGACTACATCGACCGCAACTACGCCCGCGCGCTCTCGCTGAACGAGGTCGCCGACATCTTCAACATCAACATGAGCTACCTCTCCAGCCTCTTCAAGCAGGAGACCGGAACCAACTTCGTCGACTACCTCCATCGCGTGCGCCTGGAGCAGGCCCGCGCCCTCTTCTCGGACCCCAACCTCTCCCTCAAGGAGATCGCCTTCGCGGTCGGCTACCAGGATGCCGCCCACTTCTCGAAGGTCTTCAGCCGGATGATGGGGGAGACGGCGAGCGCCTGCCGTACGCGGATGCGAAACCAGGCAGCGGAGGCGGACCAGGGATGAGACGCCAGTCGATGAGACGATGGCTGCTCCTGCAGTTCATCCTCATCGTCATCCTGCCCAGCCTGCTCATCTTCCTCGTCTCGAGCTTGATCTCGGTCAGGGCGGCCATGGACCAGCAGGTCCGCTCCACGTCCCTGATCCTCGAGGAGATACGGCAGAACATCGACACGAAGCTGAAGTTCCTCCAGCAGATGACGGTCCAGTTCTACCTCAACGACGCCGCGATGGCCGAGCTGCTGAGCTCCACCCCGGTCGGCGAGTGCCGGTGGATCCAGTCGCAGCTCGACAGCTACGTGAACTCCAACCCCTACATCCAGAATGCCTACCTCTACACGGACCGGGGCATCATCGAGAGCGGGCACGGGATCACGAATATGGACGAGGTGAACGAGTCGGTCCAGGGCAGGCTCGCCGGTCTGGAGGGCCGGATCTCCTGGCACTTCGTCGGGACCGTGAAGAGCCTGTTCGGGATGGAGCAGAACGGCATCTTCGGCTCGCGGCACATCCGCAAGGATATGAAGCCGGTGGCCACCCTCCACCTGGGGCTGCGGGAAGCCATCTTCTTCGGCGACTTCTTCTCCAGCGTGCAGACCGACGAACGCCAGCCCATCGTCGTCTGCAACCCCGACGGCGTCGTCATCGCCTCGACGGGCCGCTCGTACCCCCCCGGCTCGAGGCTCTTCCTCGGGCAGACGCTGGAGGAGATCCGCCGCGGCCCCCAGCCCTATGCCTACCGCACCGACGTCGGGGAGCAGCTCGTCCTCACCACCGCGTCCACGGAATCAGGTTGGGTGATTGCCACGTTCTTCTCTCGACGGAAGATTCTCGACGACATACGGCCCATCTGGGTGCTCTTCTACGCGGCGATACCCTTGTTCGCGATCTTCCTGTTCTCGCTCTCCATCGTCCTGACCCGAAGGTTCAGCCGGCCCCTGAGCGACCTCTCGGCGACCCTCGCATCCGTCGGGAGCGACCTCCGCGAGATACCCGTGGACACCTCGGAGACGCGAGAGGTGCAGATGCTGTCGGAGAGCTACAACGCGATGACCCGACGCATCCGGGACCTGATGCAGAAGGTGAGGCAGCGGGAGAAGGAGCGGCGCCGGGCGCACCTGCAGACCCTCCAGCTCCAGCTCACCCCGCACTTCCTCTACAACGCCCTCGACACGATCGGCTGGCTCGCACGGATGAACGGGCAGGAAAACATCCGCGACATCACCCGGGCGCTCGTCGCGTTCCTGAAAGAAGTCTCGGCGATCGACAGCGGATTCATCACCCTGGGCCGGGAGCTGGACCTGCTCTCCGACTTTGCCGTCATCCAGCGCTACCGCTACACGGACTTCGAGCTGGCCCTCGAGGTGCCCGAGGAGCTGCGGGGCTTGTACGTGCACAAGATGATGCTCGTCAATCTCATGGAGAACAGCGTCACCCACGGATTCCGAGACCACCGGGAGGGAAACGCGATCACCGTGCGCGCCGAGCGCACGAATAGCCGCCTGGTCATCCACTTCGCCGACAACGGGGCGGGCTTCGACCCCGCGGAGCTGAAGAGGGCGCGCGGCACGCCGAGCGCCTCGATCGGGCTGCGGAACACGAGGAAACGGATCAAGCTGTATCACGGCCCGGGCTCCGGCCTGAAGATCGACAGCGCCGTGGGGGCGGGCTGCCGGATCGTGATCTCCATCCCCGTCATGCGCGAGCCCCCCGAGTAGGCGAGCACGCGGGACCTCCGCCGTCAGCCCTCCCTGACCGTACGGTAGAGGGCCAGGATGTTCTCGAGGGGAGTGCCTGCCTGGATGTTATGGCAGGGGGCGCAGATATAGCCGCCGCCGGCTCCCAAGATGCGGATGTCCTCCCGAACCTCCCGGGCGACGTCCCCGGGCGTACCGAAGGGGATGACCCGCTGGTTTTCCACCGCGCCGTGGAAAACCACCCGGTGACCGAGGGTCCGCTTCAGCCGCTCGCGCTGCATGCCGGGGCAGGTGTACTGGATCGGGTTGATGATGTCGGCGCCGAGGCGCGTCACGGCCTCCAGTGCCTCGTAGGCCGCGCCGTCGGAGTGGTAGAAGGCATGCAGCCCGAGGGAATGGGTGAGATCGAACAGCTCGCGGTAGGGATCCCGAAAGTACTCCGCCCACACCTCCATGCTCACGAGAGGCCGATCCTGCATGCCCATGTCGTCGGAGAGCCCCACGATGTCCAGCAGGTCCCCGCAGGCCTTCGCCGACCTCTCGATGTACGCCTTCATGAACCGGAATACGCGGTCGAATATCACGTGGGCGAGGTCGGGATTGACGAGGAGGTCCATCAGGGCCTCGTTCATCGGCTTGAGCTTGCAGTAGATCTCGAACAGCGAGATGAAGGAGAGCATCCGGACCCACCGGGCGCCGCGCCGGCAGCTCTCCTGCAGCGCCTCGTAGTCGAAGTCGTCGGGGCTCGGCCACTCGTGCTCGGCCGCGCGCTTCGGATCCTCCACACCCTGGAGCGGGTAGAAGACGGTTTCCTCGTAGCTGCCCGCGCGGTTGCCGACGGGGCGGAACCCGTTGCCCCACGGGGTGAAAGTCACGCCGCCCTCGACCCGGGGCTGCTTCTTCCAGGGCGCTTCGACCCATAGAAGCTTGTCCACGCCGAGCGCGTCGTACACCGCGAACGCGTCGTTGGTTCCGAAATGATGGAGGAGCGACGCCATCACCTCGGGCGTGCACCAGATGTCGCCGGGCGTCCGGTCCACCGGAAGCCGCCGCAGGGTGAAGAGCACGCGTTCGCGCGGCGTGAGGCGTTCTTTCACGTCAGGTTCCCGTGAGTCGCGCATGGTACCAGCCCGAGTCCATCGATGGCGCCGTTGGCGCGCATCCCGCGAGAGGTTCACGGTCGCCGCCGGCCGGCGTGGACTCGAGGGAGCCGACCGCGAACCCGGCGGGAAGCCGC
>JAKLEF010000229.1 GCA_022703195.1 Candidatus Fermentibacterota bacterium
CGCCGGTGTTCGCGAAGACCCTGTCGATCCGCTCCGAGTAGAGCTCGGCGTACGTGGTGCTGATCGCCGGGTCGGCGTTCAGGATGCCCGAGCACTGCTCGAGGAGTCCGATCTTCTCGGAGGTGTCCACCCCGAAGGGATCCTCGGCGCACGGCGAGGAGTAGGAGCCCTGCCCGGGCTCCTGGGGCGCCAGCCTCACGGGCGAGCCCGTGCGCCCCGCCCCGCTGCGGGCTATCTTCACGGCCCTCTCGACGGCCATGGCGACCGAATCCCTGCCGAGCCCGGTGGACGAGGCGAAGCCCCAGCAGCCGCCGACTATCGCCCTCACGCCGACACCCTCGCCGGACGACGTCGCGGCCTCCTCCAGGCGCCTGTTCCGGAAGGAGATCCGCTCCAGGGCGCGGTCCTCGACGCGGACGTCGCCGTAGTCGACTCCTGATGCCGCCAGTTCCGCGACGGCGAATTCGGCGAGCTTCTTCATCCCGACGACTCTCCTTCCGGACGTGTGCCGCGGCTCAGGCCGCAGGCCCGCTGCCGATCACCGACACTATCTTCAGATCGAAGCCCCTCCGCCTCGAGACGAGCCTGGACGCGAGGACCCCGGAGGCCACGCCGAGCACCAGCCCGGCCAGGGCATGCACCGCGGTGCGCGAGGGCGAGGCTCCGGAAGGCAGCAGGGCGAGAGAAACCACCAGCACGGCCACCGGCACGATGAACAGCGCCCCCGAGAGGGCGAGCGAGGCGGCCGGGGCCAGCTCGACCTCCACGCGGTCACCCCGGGCGGCCTTCACGGGATTGGCCACCCAGGCCTCCTTCGCCCCCCCGGCGGACGAGCAGAAGATCCCGCATCCGCCCTTCGACGAGCACGTCGCGCATCCGTCGGCCCCCATCAGGGCCACGAGCGCCGTCCCGTCAGTGTCCCGCGTTTCCTTCACGATCCCGTTCTGCCTCATGCCACGTCCTCCATCCGGGAGAGTATCGTACCACGGGCCCGGGCGAACCAGCCCGGCCGGCGGAGGTGACATGACCATCCCCCTGGTTCTCGCGTTCCTGGCGGCCGGTTTCGAGGAGGAACTGGCCCTGAGGCATTTCGACGAGGCGATGGAGCTCGCCCCGGACGACTCGCTCGCGGCCGAGGTCCATCTGGCTGCAGGCGAGTACGCGACTGCCGCCCACCTCTTCACCCTGGTGCACGAGGCTTCGGGTTCCCCGGGCTCCCTGCTCCGCCTCTGGACGGCCGTCGCCAGCGGGTGGAGCGAGGATCCCCCGACGATGTCGGTGGAGCTGGCAATGCGCGAACTGGAGTCTGCCGGACCTCCCTCGACAGCCTCCGAAGCCGCCGCGCTCTTCGGCCTGGCATCCCGTTTGGGCGACCCGGGCCTCTCCGACAGGACGGCCGCCGATGCCTGCCGGAGGTGGCCCGGATCGCCGGAGGCCGCCGATATCCTCTGCGGGCTGTTCTGGGACGCCCAGGCCCCGGTCTGGGATGACGACTCAGCCAGAGCCGCGGTCCTCTCGGACTTCATCGACGAGTGGGGCTGGGCCGACGCGACCTGGCGCTCCCGGGCCCGGCAATACAGGGTTTCCGCTCTTCTCGGCACGGCCGATTCGGCGGGATGGCGCGGCGAGGTGGACCTCTGGATCGCCGACTGTCCCGGCGATCCCCTCCCCTTCCTCACAGGGGCTGCTCTCGCGATCGACCGCGACTCGTCGTGGCAGGAGGCGCTGGCATATGCCGACGGGGGCTTCGCGGCGCTCGGTTCCGGGAGCTGGACCATGACCGGTCTGCGTGAGCGTGAGAGGGCGCTGACGATGCCCGCCGTCGGGGCGGACCTCTCGTTCCGGCGGGCCTGGGCCCTGATGGAGCTGGGCCGGCCGGCGGAGGCTTCGGCAGCGATCCAGCCCTACCTCGACGACCCTGGCTTCTTCGGCCCCGACGACCACCATACCCTCGCGGCGGTGTGGTGGCTCGAGGGCCGGCTGAGGGAGCGCCGAAACCTCTTCGACGCCCCCATGGCATTCCTCCGCTCCGCAGAACTGGGGGACACCACCGACCGCTGGGCTTCGCGTTCGATCCGCGAGCTCGAGGAGTCGTGGGGCACTGCCTGGCTCGATTCGGCGAGGACCATGGAGGCCTACGGAGGACCTGTCTTCGAGGATGTGACATGGATGCTCTCCGACTCCCTCCCCGTCCCGGCCGGGCGCATCGCCTGGGCGGACATCGACGGAGACGGCTGGGATGACCTGATGGCCGGCGGCAGGCTGTACCGCAACGACGGAGGAGAAGGCTTCAGCGACGTCACTGCCCTTCTGGGGCTCGACTCGCTGCCCGGGTCGGAATGGGTCGCAGGGGATCTCGACTCCGACGGAGACGCCGACCTGGCCTGTTCCGGATCTGCTCCGCGCGTGTTCGTCAACGATTCCGGGATCTTCCGCGATCCCGGCTGCGCGATTGGCGTGATCCCGTATCCGTACCCGGTGGAGGGCGTCGGCCTGCTCGACTGGAACGCCGATGGCTTCCTGGACGTGTATTTCGCCTGCTACGAGAAGCCCGGCACTCTAGGGGAGGGTTCGCCGGACAGGTTCCTCCTCGGCGGCCCCGACGGCTTCTCGGAGGCCACGGACGAAACCGGGATGATCCCCTTCGGCGACGCCGACCTGTGCGGCAGGGGCGTCAGCCCCTGCGACTACGACCGCGACGGTGACATGGATGTCTTCGTGTCGGACTACCGCCTCCAGGAGAACCTGCTCTGGGAGAACACGGAGGGTCTCGCCTCCCCGGCGGCCCTCGAGGCCGGGGTGGCGGGGCATGACAAGGACGGCTGGTGGGGGCACACCATCGGCAGCGCCTGGGCAGACTTCGACAACGACGGCGACTGGGATCTCTTCAGCGCCAACCTGGCCCATCCCAGGTACATCGACCTGTCGGACAGGAGCGAGCTGCTGGTGAACGACGGCGGGGCGTTCGGGGACGAGAGGGCCGCCAGGGGGATAGCCTACGAGGAGACGCACTCGGTGCCGGCCTGGGGCGACTGGAACGACGACGGGCTGCTCGACCTCTACATCACCTCCGTGTACGAGGGCCGCAGGAGCTTCCTCTACGTCCAGGAGCAGGACGGATCGTTCAGGGACGTGACCCTGCTCTCCGGCACGAGGGTCATGAACGGCTGGGGGGCTGCGTCCGCGGATTTCGACAGGGACGGAAGGCTCGACCTGGCAGTGGGGTCGGGCAGCGGCATGAGGCTCTTCCGGAACGTCACCCGTGGGGGCCACTGGCTCCTGGTGAGGGTCGATCCACCCGCTGGCGTGAACGCGTCAGGCATCGGCTGCACCGTCGAGATCACGCAGGAAGGCGTCGCCAGGATCAGGCAGGTCAGCGGCGGGAGCGGCACCACTTGCCAGGACGGCGCGCTCCTCCACTTCGGCCTGCCGAAAGCGGCGG
>JAKLEF010000023.1 GCA_022703195.1 Candidatus Fermentibacterota bacterium
TCCCGTATCCAAAGAGATGCTCTGGCGGCCGTGACGTTGGCACCCCTGCGCCTCGACACGGACGCAACGAGGTTCATGTCGTCCAGCAGCGGGCCCAGCGAGTCGCGTATGGTGCCGTCGTACAGGAACAGCGAGTCGGCTCCGGTGACGATCCCCCTGTCGATGTTGTCGAGTATCTCGACCAGCGTGGAGGGTTCGCGCCCGGGCCGGGGCCTGGGGATGGTGATGTCCAGGTGGCTGACCTCGAGGGAGCGAACCCTCCGGAAGAGCAGGAAGGTGTGCAGGGCGCCGCGGACCCTCGAATCCTCCACGTCCACCACCAGGCCGTTCGGATCGGTCACGTGCACGAGGTCTACGCTGGTGTTCCAGAAGAGGTCCGTCCTGGCGCCCTCTATCGTCACTGTGAGGGAGTCGTGCGAGAACCGCCTGCCTATGACGCCACCGATGGTGTCCGAGAGGAATCCGGTGAGGATGGCGAGGTAGGCCGACAGCAGCATGAGGACGAAACCTCCCGCCACCGATCTCGGAGGGAACGATCTGAAGCGGTTCCCGGCCATCAGAACGGGTGCCCCAGCGCCAGGTAGGCACGCCCGCGGGTGAGGCCGTCCGTCCATGTCGGGGCGAATCCGTAGTCCAGCCTGAGCGGTCCGAACGGGGTCGAGAACCGCAGGCCCATGCCCACGCCGAGGCCGGCCGTGTTCAGGGATATCTCGTCCACGGACTCCCAGATGCCGCCGGTATCGAGGAACAGGGCCACCCACAGCGAGCCCAGGATGCGCATCCGCGATTCGATGTTCCCGAGGATCATGACTCGGCCGCCTGTGGGGTTCCCCTCGGAGTCCTCGGGACCCACGGTGTTGAAGGCGTATCCGCGGATCGTGGAACCGCCGCCGAGGAAGAACCTCTCGCCCGGCGCGATCTCGGTCTCGTCACCGTACGGGTAGACCATGCCGCCCCTCGCGCGCCATGCCAGTATGGCGTCGCGCACGACGGGCTTGAAGACCCTCGCCTCGCCTTCGATCCTGTAGAAGCTCCTGCCTCCGAGGAGCCCGCCGGAAAGGGCTCCGGCGCCCCTCAGGAAGTGCCCGGTCCTGGGGTCGAGCACCTCGTCCCGCGAGTCCAGCTCAAGGCTCGCGCCGATCTGCGAGGTCGTGGTCCAGTCGTACTCCTCCTCGACGCCGCCCGACCCCACCTCGTAGTACTTGTTCCTCGAAAGCGAGTATCCGACCTTGAGCTCGACGTCCTCGGCGAGGGATCTGGTCACCGCGACCTCGCCCCCGTAGCCCCTCTCCTCGAGGCCTGGCAGACTGAAGTACAGATAGCTGAGCCTGAAGCTCCCCTTCCACCTCGTCGAGGCTATGTAGGGCTCCTCGTAGAGAAGCTCCGGCTCCACGATGTCGCCGCCGTCCTCCTCGAAGTACCTGGTCCACCCCGAGCCGATGGTCAGGCTCTGGTTGTTCCCCATGATGTTGGGATGCATCCAGTAGGCGCTCAGGATCAGGGCCGACGGAGAGGCGTAGCCCGCGCCGAGGTCGAGCTGCCTGTAGGGCCTCTCGGTCACCTGCACGCGCAGGTCGACGCTGTCGCGGCCTTCGATCAGGCCGTCGTAGACGAACCTGACGTCGCTGAAGAGGCCGAGGTCGTAGATGGCGGATATGGAGCGCCTCATCATCTCCATGTCCAGGGAGTCGCCCTCCGAGAGGAGTATCTCCCGCGTGACGACAGTCCTGCGAACCGTCTCCAGACCAAGTACTTCGACGCTCCCGAGCCTGATCTGCCGGCCCTCGGAGATGTCGCACTCCACGCCGCGGTAGGCGGGCAGGCTGTCGGGCGATGCGGGATCGAAGGGAAGAAGGGATGTCTCGACGGATGCAAGGACGTAGCCGTGCTTCGAGTAGAGCTCGAGCAGGGACGAGCGCAGGTCGTCGATGACGCCGGGCGTGAGAGTGACGCCGCTCGTGAAGCCGACCGCCGCGAGGAGGTCGCGCGCGCTCATCACCGAGTTGCCTGTGAAGACGAGGGGGCCGAGGAGGCTCCTCCTGCCCTCGGACACCTCTATCCTGACAATGCCCGTCTCCTCGTACCACTCCGGCCACTGGACCTCCACGGTCGCCTCGATGTAGCCCTCGGAAGTCAGGTTCGAGAGGATCGCGGACCGGACCTCGGAAGGGGTGATCTCCATGAGGGATGCACCGATGCGGAGCCCGGAGCCGTCTAGCAGGGCACCCCTGCCGAAGTCCTCCGCCCCGGAGATGGAGATCGAGTCGACCACCGCACCGGCCGTGGAGCCGGATGCGGAAGCGAGTGCGAGCGATGCGAGCGCGGCCTGGAGCATCTGGAGCAGGATTCCCCCGTGCGTCTATCCGGGCTCGGGCCCGGGCCTAGGGTTGCGACAGTCGAATATAGGTCGTGGGTGCCGGTGTAGTGCCCGGGTTTGTCCCGGCAAGCTTCATTGGTTAGGAATAACGGATCTTTCGCGGGAGGGTGCCATGTCGCAGACGAGGACGAGACCGGGTCCGCCCGTGGTCCTGCTCGTGGGAGGGACGGACCCCAGCGGCGGGGCCGGCCTGGCCGCCGACCTGAAGGCGGTCGCAGCAGCAGGTGCCCACGGCGAGATCGCCGTCACTGCAGTCACATTCCAGAACAGCGGTTCGGTCGAGGGCTGGGAGCCGGTTCAGCCCGGCTCGCTGTCGCGGCAGATCGGAGCCGTCCTCGCTGACGGCCTGCCCGGAGCCGTGAAGTCGGGCATGCTCGGAGGCACCGGGGCGGTGGGCGAGCTGGCCACGTTCCTGCAGGGACCCCTGGCCGGGAGACCCTACGTGCTCGATCCGGTGCTGGTGGCAGGTTCCGGAGACTCTCTCCACGAGGGGGGGATGCCGGGCCTCGTGCGGGATGTTCTCGTCCCGCTCTCGGCGGTCTGTACGCCCAACCTGGACGAAGCAGAGGCGCTGACCGGCCGCCCCGTGCGCGACAGGGCAGCGATGGAGCGCGCGGCGGCCGGGATCGCCTCCATGGGTGCCGGGGCCGTGCTGGTGAAGGGCGGCCATCTCGCGGGCGAACCCGCCGACTTCCTTCTCGAAGGCGGCGAAGGCCTCTGGTTCGAGGGCCGCCGGACATACCCCGGGAAGCTGCACGGCACGGGCTGCACCCTGGCCTCGGGCATAGCGGCCAGGCTGGCATCGGGTTGTTCGACAGCCGGTGCGGTCGCGGGCTCTCTCCATTACCTCAGGCAGGCGGCCGGCTCCTGGTTCGAGAGGGCCGGCGGAGCCCTCCTGGGGCATTTCCCGGCGGCCGGGCCCGCCGGAGCGGGCGACCCGTCCGCTTTCTACTCGATGCCGCGCTTCTGCAGCAGATGCGGCATGCCCCTCTCCGGCGCCCCGTCATCCGGCCACCTGTCGTGTCGGTCGTGCGGCTTCATCCATTACCGGAACCCGCTCCCGGCCGTGACGGTGGCCGCGGTCGAGGGCGGCCGGGTCCTGCTCGTCGAACGGGCATGCAGCCCGGGGAAGGGCATGCACTGCCTGCCCGGCGGATTCCTCGAGCTGGGAGAGACCGCCGTGGAGTGCGCCAGCCGCGAACTGTTCGAGGAGACGGGCCTTTCGGCCTCCTCGATGGTCCTCGCCGGGGTCGAGACCGACCTGACCGAGTACGGCGGGATAATGCTCGCGGTCATGAGGGCCTCCGGCCTCTCGGGCACCCCAGTACCGGGCGACGACGCCTCAGCGGTGGGCTGGTTCCCGCTGGATTCGATCCCCGAGCTGGCCTTCGGCGCCCATGCCAGGATCATCGAGTCACTCCGCGTAAGGGAGGCGTGATGATGATCACTGCGACCCTCGTCGCTCTCGCCGTCCGGGCCGCCCCTCAGTGGGCGGCCGCGGAGGCGCCTCCGGCCTGGGAGGTCGTGGAGGGAACCGGCGGATACATGTCTGCCTGCGCGCTCGGCGACGGATTCCTCTGCCTGACCTGGGGCGGAGGGGCGGTCTGGCTCGTCAGGCCCGGCGAGGATGCCTCCGTGTTGGCCTCCACCGAAACGGACGGCGTAGAGCGGCTGTCCGAACCGTCACCGGGAGGCGGGCTCGCGGGATTCGTGATCTCGGGCCCCCGGGGCGACAGCGTGTGCATCGTCGACTCTTCGGGAAGCGTGGTCTCGGGCTGGGCGGGCGGATCGGCCGGGCGCCCGGCATGGACGGCCGACGGGAGGCCATTCTCGACTGTCGACGGCTTCCTGGCTGAAGGCGGCTCGGCCACGGCGATAGAATCGGATGCTTTTGCGGTGGTTCCATCACCTGGCGGTTCGATGGCCGCCTGGGCCGACGGCGACACCCTCGTTACAGCCCTGGTTTCAGATTGTTCAGATGTGTCGGTAAGTTCAATCGCTCTAACGGCTTCACCTGTTCGCACGGTCTGGATCGACGGATCATCTCCGATCGTCTTGCTTGTCGACGGTACGATGCGGAGAGTGTCGCTCGAGGAAGGCACAACGGACGTCTTCGCATCGGGCGACGGGCTGGCGTGGAACTTCGGTCTGGAGGCGGGCCTCGTCACCGATTCGAGGGATGACGGCCACATGCTCCTGGGGTCCGATTCGTACCTGGTGATGCGCGGCGGGAGCATCCGAAAGGTCGCTTCACCGCCGGGCACGGCTCCGATGTCGCCCGAGCCAGCCCCCTGGGGCTTCACGGCCGTCGACGGCCTGACCGGCGCGGTGATGCTTCTTCGCCTGTGACCTGGGTCATGATCGGGGTCAGACTACTCTCGTAACCGCCCTCGCATACTCATGCGGCTCTGATACTTACAACCATAGTCATTTTACAGGTTATCCCATGAAGAAAAGTGCGCTTCGTGGATGTTCTCCAGAACGGCATCTCCAGCAGGCTGCAATAAAGGAAACCTGGTCAGATCGCTCGAAAAAGCCGATCAATCCAGTGTTTCGTGAGTAGCCTGACCCCGGGCATGACCCCGGGCACTGACTCCGGGCACCGCAGATATTCAATAATGGCAAAGCCTATTGAGTGTTGATCGCATCATTATTGTATCCACAGAATCGCACAAGACGTTTGTTTGTTGATGAGCAATGACTTGCCGCTGCATCTGAAGCATCTGAAACCAGGAACCGCCCCCCCGCCCCCCGCACCCTAGGCGGCGGGGAGGGTGACCGTGAAGGTGGCGCCGGCTCCGGGGGTGGACTCCACCTCGATTCTTCCGCCATGCTGCTTCAGTATGGAGGCGGTTACCGCCAGGCCGAGGCCCGTGCCGCGCGCCTTGGTCGAGAAATAGGGGTCGAAGACCCTCTCGATCACGTCGTTCTGGATGCCCGGCCCGGTATCCCGTATGGAGACCTTGACCTCGCGGTCGCCGCTCCTCGCAACCGCATTCCAGAGCCTGATCTCCAGTCTCCCCGAGCCGTTCATGGCCTCCCGGGCGTTCACGATGAAGTTGCTGAAGGCCTGGACCATCTGGCCCTCGTCGGCCTCGACGGCCCAGAGACCGGGTGCGGGGGAGACCGAGAGCGAAATGCCCGATCCGCTCAGCACGAGCCTCGCCGTGCTCTCGAGCATCGCTCCGAGGTCGACCCGCCAGCGCTCGGAGACGGAAGTGCCCCGCGAAAGCATCTCGAGCTGCTTCAGCATGAGTAGGGCCTTGTCGCAGGCCTCCAGGGCGCTCTTCAGATAGCCGGCCGTCTCGGCCGTTCCCGGTTCGGAGGTCATCCCCAGGTCGATGTTCCCAGTGACCGCGGACATGATGTTCTTGAAGTCGTGCGCGATCCCGCCGGCCATGAGCGAGAGCGACTCCTGCTTCTGGGCGTTCAGGAGCTCCGCCTCCATCCTGCGCTCCTCGGTGACATTCCGCAGGATGCAGACGACGGAATCGTTCTCGAAGGGTGCGAGCCTGCACTCGTACACGCCGGAAACCGGCCCGGACGGGAAGGTGATCTCGACAGTCTCCACCGAACGGAGCCTGAGGCATCTCGAGAGGGCCTCCCTGCCCCGGGCGAGATCCTCCGCCGGGAGCCCGGCCTCCTCGAGTGACCCGCCCTCCATCCGCTCACGCATGAGCTGGGCAGGGGCGGACGAGCCGGCCTTGAACTCGAGGATGCGGCCATCGTGCGAAATGACGAGGACGCTCTCGGGGATGGCCGAGAGAATGGCCTCGTTGCGCATCTCGGAGCTCAGCAGCCTCTCCTCTATCCTGGCCCTGTCGGTGACGTCGGTGGCTATCCCGCCGAGGAGTAGATTCCCCTCGTGGTCGGGCCCGATGGGGAACGAGTGGAACAGCAGCCTCCTGACGCCCTTCGACCCGATGCGCACATCGAGCTCCGTCAGAACCGGCCGCCTGCTGCGCAGAGCCTCGTCGTCGCTGCGCCCTATGACCGAAGCCTGCTCCGCCGGCCATATTTCGCCCCAGTCCATCCCCTCCCAGTCCTCGCGCGCCCCCAGGAGGTCGCGCCTGAAGCCGTCGTTGGCGTAGACGAGCTTCCCGTCAGGCTTTCTGATGTAGGAGTATCCCGGCAGATACCTCGCGAACAGGTCGAAGCGCGATCTGCTCTGCCTCAGATCGGCGGAGGCCTTCTCGAGCTCGTCCAGAGTGCCGTCGAGAGTGGAGGCGAGGAGGCCAAGCTCGTCGGAGCCTCCGATCCCGGACCGCATGGCGGGGTCGCCGCTCACGCCGATCTCGGCGATCCTGTGAGTGAGCCTCCTCAGGGGGGCCATGACGACTCCCTGGAACAGCAGGATGGTCACGGCCACGAAGAAGACCCCCGACAGCAGGACCATGAGCATCACCCTGTCGGCGGAATCCCGGCCGAGCCCGTAGATCTCCCTGGGGGATCCGATCTTGAGGATGACGTCGAGCCCCGGCCCCTCCCCAAGCGTGGCATAGACGACGGCGCTGTCGGGCCCGGTTCTGATGATCATCTCGCCGGGGCCCTCTCCGGACAGCCCGTGCGGCCCGGCCTCAGGGGCGAGGACATCCGTGGTGTTCCCCGGGATGAGGTTCAGGCGACCGATGGCCGCCCCGTCGAGCCTGTCGGCGAAGAGCACCATCCCCGTGGGCTCGCCCGACCCAGGAGAGGGTCTGACCTCGCATGTCCCTATGATCCACGCCGACCTGCCGGCGAAGAGGATGCCGCCCCTGGTGCCGCCCACGTCACGCGGAACCGAGAACTCCGACCTGGAGATCTCCGCCGTCAGCCCGGCAGGGAAGGGGGCCGATGCCGATCCCTCCACCAGACCCGAGGCGAACGCGAGGCCTCCCGACGAATCGTAGACCGCAATCGCCTCGAGCCCGTCGCACGCCCACACGGATGACTCGACGAGACTCCACGCTATGTCGACGTTGCGCGTCTCGAGGAACTCGGCCACCTCAGGCAGGAGGGCCGCCTCGACCGCGGGCGACACCACGGCCCCGATCATGTCCATGGCCTGGCGCCTGGTTTCGACCGCGGTCCTGGTCAGCTGATCGTCCTCCAGGTCCTCGAAGGTCCCGAGGAAGACGAGCCGGAATGTGAAAGCCGTGACGGCCGCGACTACCAGCAGGGAGAAGGCCAGCGCGAGGAACAGCCTGGCCCCGAGGGTCACTCCCGCCTGCCCCTGTGCCCGCCCGCGCCTCCTGCGTCGTCCTCCATCCTCGACCTGAGGAGCCTTCTGACGGTGGAACTGAGCTCCTCGAGGTTGAAGGGCTTCCGTAGCGCCGCCTTGAACCCGTGCACAGCGAATTCAGACAGCACGGAATCGGAGGAGTAGCCGCTCGAGACGATGGCCCTAACGTCACCGAACTTCGCCCTGGCCCGGGCGAGAGTCTCGAGACCGCCGATCCCACCGGGCACCACGAGGTCCAGGATCAGGACGTCGAACGGCCTGCCGGTCCTCTGCGCCTCGGCGATCCGGTAGAGCGCGGCCCCGCCGTCCGTGGCGGTCTCGACCGAGTAGTCGAGGGTCTCGAGCATCTCCTTGATCGTCTCGAGCACCTGGAGGTCGTCGTCCATGACGAGTATCCTGGCGTTGCCGCCGAGGGGCGTGCAGGGAAGCGGATCGCCGTAGTCGACGGTGTCGCGCGCCGCGGGGATCTGGAGCAGGAACCTGCCCCCGGGACCGGGTAGGGCCTCGAGCCAGCCGCCGTGCTTCACCGCGATCGAATGGCACATGGACAGCCCGAGCCCGGGCGAGTCCTCCTTGGTGGTGAAGTACGGCTCGAAGACCTTCTTCAGCAGGTCCTCCCTGATCCCGGGGCCGGAGTCGCAGAACTCCATCGTCACGTAGTGCCCGGGCTGGAGCCCCGCCCCCTGCGGGTCGATGGAGTTGAACGCCTTCATCTCGAACCAGCCGAAGCCGGCGATCGCCTCGATCGCGTTCGTGGCCAGGTTCCTGAAGAGCTGCGACATCTGGTCCGCGTCGGCGTCGATCAGCCAGGTGCCGGGCCTGACGTCGATGCGGAGCGTCACTCCGATGCCCCGGAAGAGCGGATCGAGCGCCTCGTGCGCGAGGTCACCCACGGTCACGGGCTTGAAGTAGGGCGAGCCGCCCGTGGAGAAGGTGAGCAGCTTCCGCGCCAGGTCGCCTGCCCTGGTGCACGAGTCGAGCGCCCGTTCGAGGCTCTTGAGCACGGTGGGGGACGGGACCGGGATGTCGGCCATCGCCAGCTCGATGCTGCCGATGGCCGTGGAGAGGCGGTTGTTGAAGTCGTGGGCTATCCCGCCGGCAAGGAGCCCGAGAGACTCGAGCCTCTGGAGCCTGGCGGCGGCCTCCTCGGCCTTCATCCTCTGGGTGACGTCGCGCGCGACGACGAGGACCGTGTCTGGACCGAACGAGACCACCCGAATGTCGTAGTACATGGTCGCATCGGTGCCCCTGACCCCGAGCGACATGCTCTCCACCGCGCCCTCTTCGAGCACCTTCGCCACCAGGGCGAGGAGGTCTGCATGCTCGGCCCCTACGAGCTCTAGTTCGGTCAGGCGCATGCCCTCGAGCCTCTCGACGGGGAGCGGGGGCTCGAAGCCGTAGCCCTGCTTGACCGACAGGATCGTGCCGTCCCTCCGGAGCGTCACCATGAAGTCGGGTATCATCCTGATCAGCGCAGCGTTGTTCTGTTCGCTCCGCCTGAGGACGTTCGTCATGGTCTCGAGCTTCTCGAGGACAGGGCCGATGGCCATCCCGATGCTGGACAACTCGTCCGTCCTGGCGCTCCCGGAGACATCCGCGGCGGCTCCGGACTCCCTGATCTGCCCGAGGAAGCCCCTGAGCTTCCTCACTACCAGGAGCTGCAGGACCAGGAGCGTGACTGCGGCGAATAGGACGCCCCCGGCGATGTTGATCAGGACGAAGCGGTCGAGGATGACCCCGGCCTCGGAGAAGAGGTCCCTGTCCAGCGCTGAGCCGAGGACGAAGACGCTGCCGTCCAGTCCCGGATACGGCGCCGAGACGGCCAGAGTGTCCCTGCCGCGCAGCGAGAAGACCGTGTCCTGCACGGCTCCCTGCCTCGGTTCGGAAATCCAGGCGGAAAGAGCCGGCCCGGCGGGGATGACCGCCATGCCCGCCGAATCCGGCAGAAGACGCACGAAGGCCAGCGAGCCGGACCTGGGTCCGGTCGCCTCTGTCGTGAGTATGCTCCGGATCGAGGCGAGAGCCGTCCTGCCACCGACCAGCATCAGGCCCGAACGCTCGCCGGCATCCGCGGCGAGGAGCGAGAGGACTCCACCCTTGCGCCAGGCGTCCTCCATCGCGGGATCGGAGTATACGAGCTCGCCTCCGGATGACCCGATGGCCAGGACCGGCGTGCCCGACGTGTCGAAGAAGACCATCTGGTCGAGGGCGAGGCGTCCGAAGGTCTCGGGCCGGATCTCCTGTTCCACGAAGGTGCTGTCGAGGCCGAGAAGGAAACCGTGCGGCTTGTCCCATCGCGCCCAGTCGGCATTCGAGTTCTCGAGGCCCGCGATCTCTGTCGAGAGGAGCTCGGCAACCCCTCCGAGGTCCTTCAGGGCCTCCTCCCGCTCGAGCCTTTCGAACTCGGGGCGGAAGACGAGATACGATACCAGTGCAGCGGTCCCGGAGAGCACGAGCAGCGTCCCCCCCAGGAAGACAATCGTCTGGCTGCGGAGCCTCATACGACCGTCTGCCGCCCTTCGATGCGGATACGGGACGGATATACCAACAGGTCAGGCCCCGGACAACACCCCGATCGTCTCCTCGAGGGATTCGGCGGTGGATGTGCCGAAAAGCCTGATCCCCTCGAATCCCTTCATCAGCCCCTGCAGGACGCTTCCGGGGCCGACCTCCACGAAGGTGTCGTAGCCCTGCCCCACCAGACGGCGCATGGACGCGGCCCAGAGCACCGGCGAGGTGACCTGGCCGATCAGGAGCGATCTCGCCTCGGCGCCGGAGCCCGTGAAATCGGCGGTTACGTTGGCCATGACCGGGATGGCGGGATCTCCGAAGGGCACGCGGTCCAGGGCCCGTGCGAGGCCCTCTGCGGCCTCCCTCATCAGCGGTGAGTGCCAGGCCCCCGAGACCTTGAGCGGGATCACCCTCCTCACGCCCGAGGCCCGCGCGGCCAGGGAGGCGGCCTCTACCGCGGCCGTCGACCCCGAGAGGACGATCTGCCCCTCGGAATTGATGTTGGCTATGCCGATCGGGCCGGACTCCTGCGCGGCGGCCACTGCGGCGTCGGCCATCTCCCGCGTGGCCCCGATCAGGGCAGCCATGCCCCCGGGGTGCCTGTCGGCGCACTGCTGCATGAGCACGCCCCTGATCCTCGTGAGCGACAGGGCGTCACCGGGCGACAGGACCCCGGCGGCCACGAGGGCCGGGTACTCGCCGAGGCTGTTGCCGGCGGCAGCGGATTCCTCCACTCCAGCCTCCTCGAGCACTGCGAGTATCGCCAGGCTCACCGCGGTGATGGCAGGCTGCACGTTGTCGGTCCTCGTCAGGAGTTCCTCGGGACCTTCGTTCACCAGGGAGAGGAGCCCCGGCGCGGACGCGAGCTCGTCCAGCCGGGCGAGAAGGGATTCGGCCGCAGGGCGCCCGGCCAGATGGGACGCCATGCCGACGCTCTGGGAGCCCTGTCCCGGGAAGAGGAAAGCTGTCTTCGCCATCTCGTCTCCTTGCTTCTGTCGGACGGCCCGGTCCGGGCGGCATGCCGTCCGGGCCCCCGCGTTCAGGGGGCCTGACCCGCGCCCAGGGCCGCCGCCAGCATGCGCGGACGAGGCCAGTCCGGATCGGCCGCCACCGCCCTGTCGATCATCGAGAGGGCCGACGGGAGGTCGCCCCTCGCGGCGAATCCCTCAGCCGCCGATGTGAGGGCCAGCGAGAGCCATCTCGCGCCCATGGCCCCGGAGCAGCTCCCGAGAGCCTCCACCGCCCCGGGGAGCCTTCCGGACCAGTACAGCATCTGGGCCTCCCTGACGGGATCCGGAGCGCCCTCGATCGACAGCAGGAAGGCTGCGCACGGAGCTATTGTCGCCTGCGGATCGGCCGGAACCCTGCGCCTGATGAACTGGCAAGGGGCGTGGTCGTCGGTGTTGATCCCCGCGCCTTCCACGGCGGCCTGGATGCCGGGTCCCGAGGCGACCGGCATGAGGTACTCCGGTTCCTCCGGGCTGAAGGCGGCTCCCGCGAGGGCCGAAGCCGCCCTCTCATCCCCGAACATCGCTTCGATGTCTAGCTCGAGGGGCTCCGTCGAACCTGCGAGGATCGCATGCCGCCCTCCCGCCAGGTGCACCGCCGAGTAGGGGAAGACCGCGCTCCAGGTTGCGAGGATCCTCCTCAGGTCCTCGACGGGGAGCTGGTGCAGGGGGACCCACTGGGCGGCCACGCCCCCGGGAGCGAGATGGGACAGCATCGACCCGTAGAATTCCGAGGTGTAGAGGACCCAGCTGTCCGAGGAGCCGGGGTGCGTGGCGTCGCACACGACCAGATCGTAGAGCGATCGGCTCGCGGCCAGATAGTTGCGCCCGTCGTCGCCGACCAGCGTGAACCTCGGATCTAGTTCCGGTCTCCCGTTCTCGGAGGCGAACAGGGGAGAAGCCTCGACGACCGAGGGGCAGATCTCGACGCAGGTCAGGGATTCGACGGGATGGCACAGCAGCGAGCCCGAAGTGATGCCCCCGCCCAGTGCGATGACCAGCACGTCGCGGGCCTCCGGATCGTAGCCCCACGGGAGGTTCCCCAGGAGCAGGAAGGCCTCGAGCGATGCCTGGTCGATGGGCACCTCCTCGACGCCGTTGATCCTGAGGCTCCGGTATCCGTCCCAGCTCCGCGAGAACACGCTCACCGTGGCGGCCCTGTCCTCGTCGAAGAATGCCAGCGAGAGGTCCCCTCCGGGTGCGCGCGAACCCGGCGGCGGCAGGAGCAGGGCCGAAGCGGCAGCCGGCAGCACCAGCACCAAGGCGGCCAGGGCCTGCACCGCTCTTCCCCGCGGCATCGCGGAAGCCCCGATGACAGCGGCCAGAAAAGCCAGGATGCCGGTGCCCAGGGTCGGGCCGGCGGCTTCGAGGAGCAGAAGCGAGGCGAAGAGCGGACCCGCGGCCGCGCCGAGGCAGTTGGCCATCGAGAGGGAACCGACGTCCCTCCCCAGGCGGTCGGGCCGGGCGGCGGCCCTGACCATCAGCGGGAACGTGGCGCCCATGCAGATGGATGCGGGGATCATGGACGCGCAGGCTATTACCGTGCGGACGAACCCGGGCTGCCCTGCGAGCAGTGCGGAGGTTTCCTGCTGGAGCGATGCGGCTGCGAGCGGCAGGGCTCCGAGGAGGCCTTCGAGCGCGACGGCGAAACCAAAAAGCCCGTTCGCGTCGCCCGACAGCCTGCGCCCGATCCAGCTCCCGGCGCCCATCCCCACGAGCTTGACCGGCAGGTTATGGTAGCACACGTCCATGCGCACCTGTTCACAGGCCCGCATTGTGAGGAAAGGAATTATGGAATAACAGAAAACGGACTTGCCGCACAGCGACATACCGGC